>CAXTRU010000197.1:2731-6990 GCA_964246665.1 uncultured Acidobacteriaceae bacterium | reverse complement strand
CCATACTGTCCTATATTGAACCACCAAGGGCACGAAAAGCGCTGTTCCTACCACTTTTCCGCATTGCGGCCACAAAGGCCGATGCTATTCTGAAGCGAAGGAAAAACGAATGTTTGTCGCCCTGCTTGCGCTTCAGGTTCTGACGTTTCTTCTTCTCGCGGTGCTGTTTCTTCGTCGCCAGCCCAAAGCGGTGGAGGCTACGCCCGATTCACGGCTGGAGGCGCTGCTGAGCGCCGACCTGCCCAGGGTGTTGGCGTTGTCGGATGCGCGCGGTGAGTCTCTGGAGCGGTATCTTCGCGCTGAGGTGGCGCAGCTGCGGCAAGACACAGACGCCGCCCACACCCGCCTGGCCGAGGTCACCAACAAGAATGCCGAAGCGCTGCGGACTGAAATCTTTCGCACGCTCGGGGCGCTAAGCGACGCCATTCGCGGCGGCCTCGAAGCGTCCCGTGGCGAACACAAGGCCGACGCCGACCGTCTACGCGGTGCACTGGAGGCGCAACTGGCGGCGTTCACCGAGCGGCTGGGGGCATTCACGACCGAGACCACGCGACACCACATCGAAAGCCGCGAAGCCCTGCACACGCGCCTCGGTGACCTGACCAGGGCGCAGGGAGAACACCAGGACCGTCTGCGCACCACGATGGAAGGGCGGCTGGATAAGCTGAATGAGGTCAACGCGGCGAAGCTGGAAGAGATGCGTGCGACCGTGGACGAAAAGCTTCACACGACCCTGCAGACGCGACTCACGGAGAGCTTTGGCGCCGTAACCGATCAGCTCACCAAGGTGCACAGCGGTCTGGGAGAGATGACCAAGCTGTCGGCCGGGGTCGACGACCTGTCCCGCATCTTCACCAACGTCAAGAGCCGTGGCGGCTTTGCCGAAGTGCAACTGGGGATGCTGCTCGGCCAGATGCTGGCGCCCAGCCAGTTCAGCCAAAACGTGAAGGTAAAGCCGAACACGGGCGAGATGGTGGAGTACGCCGTCAAACTGCCCACGCCCAACGGCGAAGTGCTGCTGCCGATCGATGCCAAGTTCCCCCGCGAAGCCTGGGAGCGGCTGGAGACCGCCTACGCCGAGGGCACCCCGGCCGAAATCGCCGGCGCCGGCAAGGTGTTCGAGAACGCCATTCGCACAGAGGGCAAGCGCATCTGTGAAAAGTACATCGCCCCCCCTGCGACCACGAACTTTGCCATCATGTTCCTGCCCACCGAAGGCCTGTACGCCGAGGTGATGCGCCGCGACGGGCTGCAGACCGACATCCAGCAGAGCTGCCGCGTGACCATTGCCGGGCCCAGCACCCTGTCCGCCATCCTGAACAGCTTCCAGATGGGCTTCCACATGCTGCAGCTACAACAAAAGGGGGATGAGGTCTGGAAGGTGCTCGCCTCTGCGCGGACGCAATTCGGCAAATTCGAAGACCTGATGACCAAGATGGATGACCAGGTGAGCAAGGTGCAGAAGACGATCCAGGAGGTCGGCACGCGGACGCGTGTGATCAATCGCACGTTGCGCGATGTCAGCGTCGACGATGCAGAACCTCAGCTGGAAATCGGCAACGGTCGCAGCCGTAAGGGGAACGGTACGGACGGACTTGGCGCGTTGCTGCCGATGCTGGTAGCGAGCGAGGACTGATGCCCTGGTCGCTCCAAAGCAAGCTACGCCGTTGCGGGGGCATTGCTCTTCTTGCCGGAGTCACGGAAGAATCGGCGTCGCCGGCACGAAACGCACTCCCAGGGAAAGAAGCCCAGCCAGGTAAACAGGGTACGTTCCATCAACGTGACGCGGTTGATGCGACGAAACAGCCCGGGGCTGCACCGGCTGCAATAACGGCGCGCTTCCACAGCGTGTGTGCGGCTGCCGCCCATCGCAGGGCCGTCTCCCTTCATGGACACATGCTACCCGAAGAAGGCTTTCCCAGGGGCATGTTCTTTACACGTGCCGGACGCGTCAGTATGCTTGGGCACTGAGGCTGGGTGCGCCGGAGCGACTTTGCGCGACCCGCGACAGGTTTTGAAGAAATAGGAGATTTCAAGCGATGGCAGCAGTAGACGAGAAGGTCAAACAGATCATTGTCGAGCAGCTTCAGGTGGATGAGGCCGAGGTGACTCCGGGAGCGAGCTTCCAGGAGGACCTGGGCGCCGACTCGCTCGACGTCGTCGAGCTGGTCATGCAGTTTGAGGAAGCATTCGACATCCAGATCCCGGACGAAGACGCCGAAAAGATCAAGACTGTGAAGGATGCCACCGACTACATTGAGCAGCACCAAAAGGCCAAGTAACCTCACCAGCAAAGCGGAACGGAAGGGCAGTTAAGGAAGATGGAGCATCGTCGCGTCGTCGTCACAGGTCTCGGCTTGATCTGCGGAGTGGGCAACACCGCACCTGAGATCTGGGAAGGCCTTATGGCCGGCAAGAGCGGCGTCGCCGAGATCACCGCCTTCGACCTTGAAGGCCATTCCGTCCGCATTGCGGCGGAGGTGAAGAACTTCGACCCGCACACATTCATTCCGGTGAAAGAGGCCCGCAAGATGGGCCGCTTTATCCATTTCGCGATGGCCGCAGCCCAGGAAGCGATGCTGCACTCCGGCCTGCAGGTTGGGCCGGAAAACGCGGACAACATCGGCGTCCATATCGGGTCCGGTATCGGCGGGTTCGACATCATTGAGCGCGAACACACCGCGCTGATGAACGGTGGCCCGCGGCGTATCTCGCCCTTTTTCATCCCGGCATCCATTGTGAATCTGGCGGCCGGTCATGTCAGCATTCGCTGGGGCGCCAAGGGGCCGAACGAAGCCACAGCGACGGCCTGCACCAGCTCCGCGCACTCCATCGGAGACGCATTCCGCATCATTCAGCGCGGCGATGCAGATGCGATGATCGCAGGCGGCGCCGAGGGAGCCATCACCCCGCTTTCCGTTGGCGGATTCGCCGCGATGAAGGCGCTCTCCACCCGCAATGAGGATCCAACGCACGCGTGCCGTCCCTGGGACAAGGACCGTGACGGCTTCGTCGTTGGCGAAGGCGCGGGCATCCTCATCCTGGAAGAACTCGAGTTCGCCAAGGCACGCGGCGCCGATATCCTTGCCGAGGTCATCGGCTATGGCATGAGCGGCGACGCGTTCCACATGACCGGCATGGCGCCGGAGGGCGAAGGTTGCCGTCGGGCCATGATGAACGCGCTGCGCTCAGCGGGCATCGAGCCCGAGCGCATCGACTACGTTAACGCCCACGCAACGTCGACGCCGCTCGGCGACGCACTCGAATCCAAGGCCATGGAAGACATCTTTGGCGAGCGCGCGCTGAAGGGCGATCTGCTGGTTAGCTCGACCAAGTCGATGACAGGGCATCTGCTCGGCGGCGCCGGCGGTCTGGAGGCCGGCATCAGCATCATGGCCATGCAGCATCAGACGGCGCCTCCAACCATGAACCTGGAAAATGTCGATCCGGCCTGCCGGCTGAACTACGTGGCGAACAAGCCGCAGAAGGCCAAGATCGACTACGTGCTCTCCAACAGCTTTGGCTTTGGCGGAACCAACGGATCCCTGGTGTTCAAGCGCTGGGGCGCCGAGTAGTCCGTCTGTTCTCACAACAGACACACCAAGGCCCGCCGAAACGTGGGCCTTCTGCTTTTTCACAGCGGCTTTACGCACCGCCCTTCGCCCGTGCACCTCGGCGCATCACAACCACCGGAGGATGCGTATGGCATACCTGAAAGTCGGCAAAGAGAATACCGCAGACATTGAGCTCTACTACGAGGACCGTGGCGAGGGCAAACCCGTGGTCCTGGTGCATGGCTGGCCCTTGAACGGCGCGTCCTGGGAGCGCCAGACCGCAGCCCTGTTGGCGGCGGGCTACCGCGTTATCACGTACGATCGCCGCGGCTTCGGTCACAGCTCAAAGCCGTACGCGGGCTATGACTATGACACGCTTGCGCGCGATACCTCTACGCTCCTTGAGTCGCTGGATTTAAACGATGTCGCGCTGTTTGGCTTTTCGATGGGCGGCGGCGAAGTGGCCCGCTATATGGGCAAGTACGATCAGGGCCGTGTTACCAAGTGTGGCTTCGTGAGCTCCATCGCACCGGCGCTGCGCAAGGATGGCGGCAACCCTGAAGGCGTCGACCCCTCAGTGTTTGAGGGGATCAAGGGCATGATCGAGGCAGACCGCTTTGACCAGCTTCAGGCCTTCGGCAAGCTCTAAAACACTAACGGCTGCAGTAGCAATACGTAAGCCAAACCAAGCAAGATGGAGAATTA
>CAXTRU010000197.1:2461-2721 GCA_964246665.1 uncultured Acidobacteriaceae bacterium | reverse complement strand
TCTACAACTACGCCGTGCTGTCGCATTCCGTCTCGCAAGCCAAGCTCGATGCAGACTTCATCGTGGCCTCCCAGTCAAGCTACCAAGCGATGCTGTTCTGCGTGGATGCCTGGCTGGAAGACTTCCGCGAGGACATGAAGCAGATCAAGGTCCCCACACTGGTCCTTCATGGTGACGCTGACAAGATTGTGCCCTTGGCGAGCAGCGGAGCGCGCATCCCTGCCCTTGTGCCCACGGCCAAGCTGCACACAATCAAAGAC
>CAXTRU010000197.1:0-2409 GCA_964246665.1 uncultured Acidobacteriaceae bacterium | reverse complement strand
GCTCAGGAGCGAGGAAGCAGGGCTCCTGAGCCGGCCAGTCTTATCGGCCTAAGAGTTCACCGCAGCCAGCGCCGTCCGAAACAGGACGATGACGATGAACCATCCGAACACGGCAAGGTACCCAGCGCTGCGCTTGGTGCGCGCCACGATGGAGAGACCCATGCCCAGCAGCGCAAGCGTCCAGAGAGTAAACACGTCGAGCGAAGTGAGCAAGGTCTTCAGGGCGCCGGGCGTGTTGATGTAGTAGCCGGGGTTGCTGCCCAGCAGCGAGGTTGTCGTGAAGGTCTCCGGACTTCGTCCTGCCCAAAGCATCACCGCCGCAAGCACCGCTGACAGGATGCCCGGCAAGGCGGCGTACATGCCCACGCAGAAGACGCGGCCGTAGGTGGCGGAGCCGCCAAACCCGAAGTTGATCGTCGGCCAAAGGATCAACGCGGCAAATGCCACAAAGGCGAGGTTGAAAAGCGGCCCGGCGTAGAAGCCTCCGCGAAAGCTGTACTGCATGATGCGTTCGCGCGTGGCGAGCTGGTCTGCCGGCAATGCACCCATCTGGTCCGACAGCTTCGGGTTGGCGTGGATCTCGTTCTCCACCAGCTGTTGCCAGCCCACCTTGGTCTGCACCGTCGCCGTGAGCAGATAGCCTGCGAGCACGATGAGCAAAAACGGCAGCCACCAACTCCGGCTGCGAAAGATATCCGTGAACGTCTTCGAGGGCGCAATGTAGGCATCGATGACGCGTTCCATCTGCGAGAGGGACGTTCCCTCCACGGGCAATGCCTCTTCCGGCATACTGGCGGCTCCTCGAATCCACTTTAGCGATTGTTCAGCAGTGTATACGGGAAGGGCCGGGATGTAAGGTCAAAGTTTCTGGTTGGGCGCGGCGCTCTAGCCTTCTGTGGCGGTGCCCACGGCAACAAGCATCTGTGCGGCAAAGGAGAGACCGCGCTTCCCCGCAGGCGAGGTCATCTGGCGCAGGATGCGGAACATGCTGGGCGTTTCGGCATCCGGCTTGGGGCCTTGCATGCCCTGGTCCATCGCCTTGGCCAGGCGGTGCAGCATGTCCGGATCGAGCGCGGCGACGATCCGTCCCAGCGCGATCAGGTTGCGGATCGCGTTGATGGTCTCCGGCATCACCAGCGCGGCCGACAGTTGGCCCGCGATAACATCGCGCCCTCCCATCAAGCCATGCAGCAGATCAAGAATGCCCTGGTCATGGGCAGTCTGCAGCAGGTCCCAGGCGACGAGCAGAGCCTCCGCGTGTTCGCGCGGGGCGGCTTCCACCTTGCGCATCAACTCAAGATGGGGGTCGACGGGTTGCGGCGTAAACGTGATGGGTTGTGCCATGGTGTGTCTCCTATGTGGGTCCGCGCTGGCCTAGGCTGGTTCCGTCGTCTTAATCTGCACAAGCTTGTCGCGCATGCGCGTGCCGGGCATCCAGTAGTCTTCGTTGTCCCACTTCTTTTCAATTTCGACACCGTCGGTTGGCGTGCGCGAGCCGAAGCGGAAGTTACGGCGCGGCAACGGCGGGGCACCCACCTCATCCAGCACGGTCATCTTCACCGAAAGCTCTTTGTACGCGGGCGTGTGCGTCGCGCGGTCCACGTGCATGCTGGTCAGCTTGTTGACGGCCTCCTGCGTGGAGATCATGGGCAGGTACATCTGTTTCCCCGTCACACGCGTGGTGATGAGCACGGGTAATTTCAGCTGGCCGTACGTGTTCTCGATGCGCACGAACTGGCCGGTCTCGATGCCGCGTTCCTGCGCGAGTTCCGGGGAAACCTCGAGAAAGATGTTGGGCGTGATGGCCTTGATGCCGGGAACGCGATAGCTCATGTTGCCCTGCTCGAAGTGCTCCAACAGGCGCCCGTTGTTGACATGGAGCTCGTAGATTTCGTTCGCCTCTTCACTCGGCGGAACGTACTCCAGCGGGTGGAAGCTCGCCTTGCCGTCAGGAAACGGAAACTCCTTGGTGTAGAGCAGCGGCTCATCGGTGCCGTCGGGGTGGACAGGCCATTGCAGGCTTTTATAGCCTTCGAGGCGCTCGTAGTTCACGCCTGCAAACGTTGGTGTCAGCTTGGCGACTTCGTCCATCACTTGAGATGGATGCGTATAGCCCCATCCGCCCGCACCGCCCATCGCCTCGGCAATCAGCTGCAGGATCTCCCAATCGGGCTTCGAGTCGCCCAACGGCTCCCACACCTTGTACAGCCGCTGTATGCGGCGTTCGGTGTTGACGAACGTGCCATCCTTTTCCAGGGACGGCGACGCAGGCAACACAAGGTCCGCGTACTTGCAGGTTTCCGAGAAGAAGATGTCTTGCACGATGAGGAAATCCAGCTTGGACAGCGCCTCACCGACATCCTCCGCGTTGGCGTCGGAGGTGATGGTGTCTTCGCCCTTAATGTACAT
>CAXTRU010000196.1:4418-7109 GCA_964246665.1 uncultured Acidobacteriaceae bacterium | reverse complement strand
ACCGCTGCGCATAGGCGCCGACCGCCGCGCCGTCGTCTGCACCACAAGGCGCGTGTCCTGGCGCAAGGTGGTCTCCGTGCCCTTCTTCAACCACCGGTTCCACACCGCGAGCGCCGTGCCGTAATACCCGATGCCCGCCGCCACGTTGCGCCATCCACCCACCGTGCCCACGATGAACCCGAGCACACCCAGGCTGTTCGAGGCGACGGCATCCTTGCCGAAGGCATTGTCGCCGCGGTCACGATCCAACGGTCTGCCCGCCAGCGCGAACAGGAAGATCGGTACAGCCAGCTTGTCCTGCGGCTTTCGCTGCACCTGCCCTTCGCGATCGAGCGCGAGGTTCGCCCCACCCGCCGCATCGATGCCCGACAACGTCGTCTGCACCTGCTCCCGCTCCGGCTTGCCCGGGAAGGACAGCTGGCGGAAGTCGAAGCGCAACTCGCCGGAGCGCCCAAAGCGGCGCGCCGCCCTGGCCCGCGTCACCTCGCCTTCCAGCACGGCGCCCTGCGGCACCAACACTTCCCCGGTGGTCTTGTCCAGCACGGGCTCGGCCACCACCGCGCGCAACGGCTGCCCCACCTTCGCGTTCGCTGAGGTCACCGTCTCCGCCAGATAGGCCTGCACCACCCAGGTGCGCGCATCGGCGGCCTCCGTCACGGCCACATCCTTGCGCAAACTCTTGCTCTTCGGCGCAACCGGAAGGTCACTGGCCGCAGCGTCCTGCACCGGCACGTCGAACGCGCTCGTTGTATCCACTGTCCACACCGTTCCCGCATCCACGCGCTGCGGATGATACGGCAGCTGGCTATACAGCAAGGCGGTCAGCCGGTCTTTCTTCCCCGGCGCGGTCACCAGCCGCACCCGGTCCTTCACCATGCCCACCCCGGTGTCGAACTCCTGCCGCAGAAAGCCGCCCTTGCGCGGTGGCGGAGGCGTCAGGCGCAGTACCGGGGCACCGTCTGTCGCCGGCCCGGCAGGCAGGCCCACCGTTGTCCCGTCCTGCAGGTGAACTGCGCGAAACGTCACCACCGGATGGCTGAACGGCGTAAAGTCGCCCCGCAGCCTCGCCTGCACACGGTGGGCATGGTCCGGGTCGGTGCCTGTGACGGTGCCGTCGACCAGGGTACCCGCGGGCAGAACTTCGTGGTTTCCCGCGTAGAGGGGATACATCAGCTCGCCCTGCACCGCCTGGCCCACCCTCATGCGCACCGTGTCTTTTGACCGAATCCAGACCGGTGTTCCAGCCGGTACAGCGGTCGTCTGCGCCGCCGCTATGACAGGCAACCACGCCAGAAGCGGAACAACCACCGAAAGACCAACGCGTATCTGCACTGCGAGCCAGTGTAGCGAGGCAAACTGAACCCAAGCTGAACCGCAACTGACCACCGACTCTGCGCAGCAGGCCGCGGCCGCCGTTCTACGCTGTGCCTTCCGCCCCCGCGTGCGCCACCAGCTTGGCCGTCGTCACCATCTGGCCGGCATGCCGCTGCGTGTGCTCCGCGCAGTGCACCAGCAACCCACCCACGGTGGTCGGCAGCCGCTTGCGTCCGATGCCGCGCGGCTCGACGTATTGTTCGGGCACAAACGCCCGCACGCGCGCAATCGCCCGGGCCATGCCCTCGTGAAACTCACGCCAGGTCTCTTCCGCGCTCCCCGCGGCCATCTCCGTACCCAACGCCGCAAGCTGCGCTTCGTTCAAAGAGCGATCTTCCGCATACGTCAACAGCCGGTCTAGCGACCGCACCATATGGCGCAGATGAAACGCTACCGACGCCAACTCCGCCGGCCGCGCAAACATGGCCTCGTCCCCCAACGAGCCACACCACCGCGCTGCATCCTCGCTTGCCTGCTCCAGCGCGTGCACCACGCCACGCCGCAGCGGGTCCAGCTCCAGGTGCGTCCCTCGCATCCACGGCTCACCCTGCTCCCCTGTGCCCTGGGCCCTGCTCCCTGTGCCCTGCTCCATCACAGCCCCTTTCGCGCCCGAAACGCCCGCACCACCTCTGCCGGGTCCTGATGCTTGCCGTCCACAAGCAGGTTCATGGCTCGCATCTCATCCTCGCTCACCTGCCCCGCCAAGCGCTGTTCGGCCTCCGCGATGGCCGGCCACCGCTGCAGGGCATCCTCGCGCACCAGCGGCACAGCCTCATACGGCGGGAAGTAGTGCTTGTCGTCTTCCAGCGCCACAAACCCGAGCGCCTGGATCGCCCCATCGGTCGAGTTCCCCGCAACGATGTCCACTTGGTGCGCCCCCAGCGCGCGATACAGCAGACCCAACTCCATCGTGCGCGGCGACCCCTGGAAGTGCAGCCCATAAGTCGACGCCAACCCCGGCAAGCCGTCTGGCCGTTCCGCAAACTCATACCCCACACCCAACTTCCAGGGGTGCCCCACATCTCGCTTCTGAGATGTGGGATTGATAGCCCGGGCCACATCGCTGATCGCCCGCAGCCCCAACCGCCGCGCCTCATCGCCACGCACCACCATCGCAAACGTGTCCTGGAAGCCCAACCCCGGCCCCATCTGCACACCGTAGCGCTGCGTATACAGCTTCGACACCACCGCACCCACCGCCGCCGCACCGCGCTGTCCCACAGGCGGCAGCGGCTGCTTCATGATCGCCGTCAGCGCCGTCCCCGTGTACTCCACATACCCATCGATCCGCCCCGAGATCAGCGCCTGCTGACAAAA
>CAXTRU010000196.1:0-4405 GCA_964246665.1 uncultured Acidobacteriaceae bacterium | reverse complement strand
CTCCACCGCACCCGCCCCGGCAGCCTCAATCTCCTGCGCCAGCAACTCGCCCAGCACCACCTGCTCGGTAAAGTTCTTTGCCCCAATCACCACATGCGAGCTCCGCGGCGGCGCACACGCAGTCAGGCCACCCAAGAACACAGTCGCCACCAGCAATCTCGCAGCTCGCCACCTCACCGCTCACACCTCAACAAGAACCGCGCCACGAAGCCATCATCGCCGCACCGTCATCCGCGTCTCCGCCATCCCCAACAACCCATCAGCAGCCAACGCCAGTAACGCCGCAGGCACCGCCCCCGCCAGCACTAGCCCGTTATCCACGCTCGCAACACCGCGAAAAATCAGCTCCCCTAAACCACCCGCCCCGATCGCCGCAGCAATCGTCGCCACCCCCACACACGTCACCGTCGCCGTGCGCAACCCCGCAAGAATCACGCTTGCCGCCAGTGGCAACTCCACCTTCCACAACCGCTGCCAGCCCGTCATCCCCAGCGCGTTTGCCACGTCGATCAGCGCCGGATCCACGCTGTTGATGCCCGCGTACGTGTTGCGTAGGATCGGCAACAACGCATAGCCCGTCAGCGCCACAATGGCCAGCCGCGCCGCACGGTCCCCCAGAAACGGCACCGGCAACAACAACCCAAACAAGGCCAGGCTCGGGATGGTCTGCAGCACATTCGCCACGCCCAACACGGGCGATGCCCACCGCGGGCGGCGCGTCAGCAACACACCCAGGGGCAAACCGATGGCCGCCGCAAACAGCATCGCGCTCAACGTCAGCCAAAGGTGCTCAAACGTCAGCCGCCCAATCTCCGCGCCATAGCGATGCAGAAATATCTGCATCAGGCAGCCTCGTCCTGCGGCTGCGTGGCGCGCACGTACTCCTTCACCGCGGTGTCCGTGCTTGCCATCACCTCACCCGATGGCACATTGGCCAACACCGCGCCATCCTGCATCAGCACTACGCGGTTTGCCAAAAAGAGCGCTTCCTGCAGGTCATGCGTCACAATCAGCGTCGTTACCTCACCAGGGCGCAGCAGGTCGCGCATCATGCGCTGCATCTCCGCACGCGTCAGCGGATCGAGCGCACCAAACGGCTCATCCATCAGCAACACCTTGGGCTCGGAGATCAACGCACGCGCCACACCCACACGCTGCCGCTGCCCGCCGCTCAGCTGCCATGGATACCGCGCCAGCACATCTTCCTTCAGTCCAACGCGCTTCACGGCCTCAGCAGCCCGCGCCCGCACATCGGCCTTGCCTGTCTGCCCGGCAACCTCCAGAGGCATAGTCACGTTCCGCTCAATGCTCATGTGCGGAAACAGCCCACTCTCCTGGATCACATACCCAATCCCGCGGCGCAGCGGAAGCACATCTGCCGACACGACATCGGTGCCATCGACCACAACACGCCCGCCCGTAGGCCGCACCAACCCGTTCACCGTGCGCAACAGCGTCGTCTTTCCGGAGCCACTGCGCCCCAACAACGCCGTCGTGCTCCCAGGCTCACAACGGAACGACACACCCCGCAAAAGCGGACGGCCACCGACCGTGAAGCTCACATCTGCGAACTCCACGCCACCGGTGGCCATCATCTTCGCCTCGCGCCCTTCTCTTCTTCCGCGGCTTTCGCCTTTCTGTCTTTTTTGTCATTCCCCGCACGGGGAACCTGCTTTTTGCGTCTTCGCTTACTCCGCAGCCTCAGGCGCATGTTCCGCGCCACCCTGCTCCCCCGCCTCGGCCTCCGCACTCGGCGGCGGCGCCACTGACGTCGGATTCGTCGCACCCTTCACGCGCACCACGGTGATCTTGTCGAAACCTTCCTTGAAGGCCGGCGGCCGCAAACGCTCCGCCATCTTGTGCATCACCTCGTCGGTCACCTGGCGGTCGCGCTTCGAGTTCCGCTCCAGGCAAACACTCAGCGGCACATCAAAGAACACTGCCTGCACCTCATACCCAAAGCTCTTCGCCATCTTGATCCATTGGCGGCGCTCATGCGGACTCAGGTTCGTCGCATCCACATAGTTCCACGGCATCTTGGCAATCAGCCGCGCCCGCAGCAAGCTGCGCAACGTGCTGAATACCAGACCCTGATAGCGCTGCTCCGTGATGTCGTCGAACAGAATATTGCGCAGCATGTCGCTCGAAAGCGGCTGCACCCCACGGCGCTTGTACCAGGTTGTCTTGCCCGAACCCGGCAGCCCGATCGTCAGCACCACATAACCACGCGGCGACTTGGCCGGCGCAGGCGCCACCGGCGGCGTCCCCACGGACTCCGGTTGCGTTTCCATCACCAGCTTCGGCTGCTCCGCTTGCGGGGCCTCGTCGGCGGCGGGCACGGGCTCGCTGCTCGCCTCGACACCCTCACCCGGCTGCATCCCGTGCAGCTCGGCTGTGACCTCGGTTTGCGGCTCTTCAGCCTCAGGCTCGCTCGGCGCCGGGGCTGTGGCGGCCGCGGGCTCAGCCCGTAGGGGTTCCGGATACGACGGGCGCAACGGCGCCGGCTGATCCGTGGGCAGCTCCTGCCCGATCTTGCCTGTGGACTCCGATTCGTTCGGAGGACGTCTCGAACGTCGTCTCATGAACCTCTCGCGCAACCAATCGCGCATACTCAGGATGTACCATACCCCCGCCCTTGCCGCAAAAACGGTGCATCTGCCGCGCCTCCCCGCATTGGCGGCTTCGCCCGGCCTTTGGTAGCCTCAGAGAGATTGCGCGGTCAGCCCCGAACGGCAGCACCGCAGCTGAGCCTGGAAAAGAGAGCAGATCAACATGGCAGTCAAGGTTGGGATTAACGGCTTCGGCCGCATCGGACGCAACATCTTCCGCACCGCGCTACAAAACGCTAAGGGCAACCCGGATATCGAGTTCGTCGCTGTCAACGACCTGACCACGCCCGCCACCCTGGCGCACCTGCTCAAGTACGACTCCATCCTAGGCAACCTCCCCAACGAGGTCTTCGCGACCGACGACTCCATCACCGTCGACGGCAAAACCATCAAGGTCTTCGCCCAGCGCGACCCCGCCAACCTCGACTGGGCCTCCGTCGGGGCCGAGATCGTTGTCGAGTCCACCGGCTTCTTTACCGACGGCACCAAGGCCAAGGCGCACCTTGGCAGCACCGTCAAGAAGGTCATCATCTCCGCCCCGGCCACCAACGAGGACCTCACCCTCGTCCTCGGCGTCAACGACGACAAGTACGACGCCGCCAAGCACAACATCATCTCCAACGCGAGCTGCACCACCAACTGCCTCGCGCCGGTCGTCAAGGTGCTGCAGGAGAGCTTTGGCATCCAGTCCGGCATCATGACCACCATCCACAGCTACACCAACGACCAGGTCATCCTCGATTCGCCGCACAAGGACCTGCGCCGTGCCCGCGCCGCCACGCTATCCATGATCCCGACCTCCACCGGCGCCGCCAAGGCACTCAAGCTCGTCATCCCGGCCATGGACGGCAAGCTCGATGGCTTCGCCATCCGCGTCCCCACGCCCAACGTCTCCGTCGTCGACCTCACCTTCACCGCAGAAAAACCGATCGACGCCAAGAGCATCAACGCCGCAATGAAGGCCGCCAGCCAAGGCGCGCTCAAAGGCATCCTGGGCTACACAGAGGAAGAGCTCGTCTCGACGGACTTCCGCGGCGACTCCCGGAGTTCCATCTTCGACTCCAAGTTGACCAAGGTCGTCGGCAACACCGGCAAGGTCATCAGCTGGTACGACAACGAGTGGGGCTACTCCAGCCGCGTCAAGGACCTGATCAAGTTCCTCGCCGACAAGGGCCTGTAATCACCCGGGGCGGCCTGCCCTCAGCCAGCTCTGCGCAGGTCGCCGCCCGTTTCTGCCGCCCGTTCCGTCCATGCCCGGCGCTTGGCCGCCACTGCCTCGGCCGCCGGATTGTCCCCGCGACGACGCCGCTCGATCACGTACTCCAGCCCCTGAACCCAGTTCATGCCCTTCGAGCTCGCCTCTGCCATCAGCGAGTCGAACAGCACGCGGTCCGAGGGCTTGCCCAGAGCAAGACGGAACATCTGCGACACCCGCTCAAACTCCGCGGCGACGTCCTCATCCGGCGTCTTGTACTGCTCTCGGGCCATGGACTACACCTTAAAGCGGCGCCAACTCCTTCGGTAATACAACTCCCGATGTAGATGAGAGCGAAAGTCGTAACCCAAATCGAGACACACCAAAGAACACAAGAAACCTTGGCAAGAGTTACAGAAGCTGCAACGTATGGACTTCGCCGCCGACCAACGCCCGCACGCAACGTCGCCGAATCTAACCAAGCTCCACCCTGGCGTATACCGGCCTAACCCAGCGTGAAGACATCCACCTTAGCCGTCACAAGGGCGTGGGCCAATAAAGCTCAGGGTCGAGAGGACCTTGAAGCTGCCAGGGGAGGTCG
>CAXTRU010000195.1:6855-7163 GCA_964246665.1 uncultured Acidobacteriaceae bacterium | reverse complement strand
GGGCGCTTGTGGGGTCGGCGGCGGCGCCAACGGCTGGGCTGAACTTTACGCCGGATGGGCTGGCGCAGCTGGAGTAGCGTGGGTGGTAGGTGTCGAGCGTTACGCTGCATGTGGGGTTGGGGACGTTTCAGCCCGTGCGGGTGGAAAGGACCGAGGACATCAGGCTCCATGCCGAGCCGTACACGCTAGGTGCGGCAACGGCGGCGGCGCTCAACAGGGCGTGGGCGGACGGGCGTCGCATTGTGGCGGTGGGGACGACGACAACGCGGACGCTGGAGCACGTGGCGCGGCGATTTGAGGCGAGCTTT
>CAXTRU010000195.1:0-6845 GCA_964246665.1 uncultured Acidobacteriaceae bacterium | reverse complement strand
GGCGCTATCCGCGAGCAACCCTTTGCGGCTGGAAGCGCATTCGGGATCCACGGGGCTGTTTCTATCGCCGGGGCCCGACGGGGATGACCGCTTCCTGCTTGTGGGTGGATTACTGACCAACTTTCATCTGCCGCAGTCGACGCTGCTGATGTTGGTGAGTGCGCTTGCTGGACGCGAGCGGGTCCTGGCGGCGTACCGACACGCGGTAGAGGCGAGGTACCGCTTCTTCAGTTACGGTGACTGCATGCTGGTGCTGTGAGCGTGAGAGCGCTCCGCCAGCTTTGCTTTATTGCTGAAACGCGTAGCTGAAACGCGGCCGGGCTGACCGCTATGGCTCCGGTCCCAAGCGAAACACCGTGATTTTGGTGTGAAGTTTTATCGCAAATTGTCCGAAGCCCGGATCACGCCTTAGTAGGATCACCGCTATGGCCCTCAACCTACGCAATACCCGAATCGGGAGGTCGTGCCTTTGCGCGCTTCCTCTCCTGTTTGCCGGCCCGCTCTGGGCGGCCTCCAGCACCATTGTGATCAGCCAGGTGTATACCGCCGGGGGCAACAGCGGCGCCAGCCTGAACGCCGACTATGTTGAGCTGTTCAACCTGAGCAGTTCGCCCGTCACCATGAACGGCTGGGCGCTGCAATACTTTTCCGCGACGGGCACCGGTACGGCGACGGTCAGCGCCCTGCCTGCCAACATCACGCTGCAGCCGGGCCAGCACTACCTTGTGCAGGCGACCCCCAGCGCAACCTCCGGCACAGCGCTGCCCAGCATGGCAGACTACACGGCCTCCAATCTGGCGATGGGCGCTTCTGCGGGCCGGATCTACCTGACCAGCACAACGACGACCCTTTCGGGCGCGGCAGGCTGCCCCACGGCGAACGTGGTCGACTTTGTGGGCTACGGCACAACGGCCATCTGCTATGAGGGCTCACGCGCCCCGGCACCCAGCCTTTTGCAGCCCATTGCGCGCACGAATGCGTGCGTCGACACTGACAACAACGGCACCGATTTTACCCTGAGTTCCACGCCCGCACGCGACAGCGCGTCGCCGGCCACTGCATGCTCGGCCACGCTGCTCAGCAATGCCCAGGCCAACCCCGCCTCGGTGCTTGCGGGTGCCAATACGCTGCTTACCGCCTCCGGTCCGCTTGGCCTTACGGTGACGGCGGACCTGAGCGGCTTTGCCGGCGGCTCCGCAACGCAGCCTTTGAATGACAACGGCACCGACGGCGACATTACGCCAGGCGACGGGATCTACAGCTACAGCTTTACGGTTCCTTCTTCCGCCGCGCCGAACGCCTACCTTGTCAACCTTTCGGCGAAGAACGCCGGCCTGCAGACAGGAACTGCCTCGCTGGTCCTTACCGTCGCGCAGCCGGTGGCACTGCTGCCCATTCACACGATTCAGGGCGCAACGCCCGGTACTTCGCCCTACGCCGGGCAGACCGTCAGCACCAGCGGCATCGTGACCGACATCCTGTCGACCGGCTTCCACCTGCAGGGTCGTGACTCTGCCGACGACGCCGATCCCAACACACCGGAAGGCATCTTCGTGTACACAGGCTTGGGCAAGGTACCGGCCACAGCCACGGTGGGCACAGAAGTACAGGTCACGGGCAAGGTGTCCATCTACCCGACCGCGACAACAACCGCGATCGGGGGTACGGAGTTGGATAGCCCGGCAAATTTCCAGGTGCTGAGCACCGGCAATGCGCTTCCGGCGGCCATCACGCTGACCCCCTCTGACCCGAGCCCCACCGGCGGTATTGCCCAGCTGCCGCATCTGCAGTCCATGCGCGTCGCGGTGCCCAGCCTTACCGTGACGCAGCCCACGGACGGCAACCTGACCGAGACAGCCGAGACCTACGTTTCCAACGGCCAGTTCTGGGGTGAGGTGACCGGTTTGCCGCGCCCGGTGCGTGAGCCCGGTCTGGATGTTCGTGATCCGTTGACGGCCTCGCAGCCTGCAAGCATCCCGCGCTTTGACTCCGACCCCGAAACCTTCCTCGTCGACTCGCTGGCTGCCCAGGGCAACACGGCCGGCGCCCTCGACGTGGCGACAGGAGCCGTGCTGACCAATGTTGTGGGCACCATGGACCTGTCGAGCGCGAGCGGTTTTCCGCGCCTAGTGGTTGACGCCAAGACGCGGCCGACACTCACTTCACCGGGTATGGGCGTGGTTTCGGTGCCTGCTGCCGGCGCCAACATGATCACCATCGGGGACCAGAACATGGAGCGCTTTTATAACTCCACCGGCTCTTCCAACGGCGCGCTGACCGTCACGCCGGCCGCCTACCAGTTGCGCCTCAGCAAGGCTTCGCTGGGCATCCGCAATGTGCTGGGCACGCCGGACATCGTGGCGATAGAGGAGATGGAAGACCTGGCGACCTTGACGGACCTGAGCGCGAAGATCAGCGCCGATGCCGTAGCAGCCGGTCAGCCCGATCCCCAGTACCAGCCCTACCTGGTGCAGGGCAATGACCTCAGCGGCATCAACGTCTGTTTCCTGATCAAGCCCAGCAAGATCGACGTCACCAGCGTGACGCAGTATGGGCTCACCACAACCTACATCACGCCGACCGGCTCGTCTGCAACGCTGAACGACCGGCCACCGCTGGTGCTCCATGCCGGCATCAAGCGGTCTGGTGGCGCGGCGGACTACCCGCTGACGGTGATCGTGAACCACCTTCGCTCACTGCTCAGCATCACCGACCCGGCAACGGGCGCCACGGTTCGGGCCAAGCGTGAGGGGCAAGCCGAATACCTGGCCAACCTTATACAGAGCTTCCAGTCTGCCGGCGAACACGTGGTCGTCGTGGGTGACTTCAACGCCTACGACCTCAACGATGGGCTGGTGGACGTGCTTGGCGTGATTCGCGGAAACCCCGCCCCGGCGTCGCAGGATGTTGTACCGGGAACGCCGAACCTGGTGTACCCGTATCTTGTCGACGAGGCACCCACCAACCTCGACAGCGGTGATTACTCCTACGTCTTCGACGGCTACGCGCAAAGCATCGATCACTTCCTGGTCACGCAGGACATTGCCGGGCTGATCCATACCAGCCCCGCGCACTGGAATGCGGACTTCCCGGTTATCGATCGCAACAACCCTGCGATCCCACAGGCCTCCTCAGACCACGATGGCATCGTCGGCTACCTGGCCGTGCCCAACGCTGCACCGGTGAAGGGCACCGTCACCCTTGTGGTCACCACGAACCTGACCAAGCTGAACGACGGCACCTACCAGGCGTTTGTGACGGTGAGCAACACCGGCACCGGAACAGCCCAGGCGGTGCAGTTGACGGCGGCCGCGCTTGGCTCGGCGGTAGATAGCGCAACGCTGCCGACGTTGGGTGATGTACAGCCCGGCGGCTCGACCGCAACAACCCTGATCTTCGGCGCAAACGCAGGTGTCTCCGGAGCCAAGGTGGTTGAGAAGATCAACGGTAGCTACACCGGTGGATCGTTCGGCGGCAGCCTTCGTGCCACGTTGCCGTAAAACGCAGTGGAACTAGTACAAGGGGCCGCTCTTCGGGGCGGCTCCTTCTCTTGCAGAACGAACTGCCTGCCTCTTGCATGGCTGCGCAGCGGCCCTGTTACACCGCTGTAATCTGCAGCCCTTATGTTGAGGCATCCCCTGAAAGTTGAACCCCCTGTGCCCAGAATGATGTACGAACTAATTCGGTCGAAGACCAGGACATTTCGTCGCGTGCACCCTTTTCTGCTCGTTGCGCTTGCGGCCTCGCCAGCGCTGGCGCAGCAGACCACGTTCACTCCCGGCAACCTAGTGGTCGCGGTGGAAGGCTGCGGTGTGTACGGCGGCACGTGCACGGTACAGGGCGGCACGGGGACGGGCAGCGGCAACAGCAACGCCGGCGGCTACGGGGACAATCAGGCAGGGCCGTTGACGCTGTTCCAGTTCTCGCCCGTAAACACATCGAGCGTGGCTTATGTGAACTCGTTGATGCTTCCGCAAACGGCATCGGGTGCAAACCTGCCGGTCTCCGGCGAGTATGGGTCGTCGTCGGAAGCCACGTTGCAGCTTTCCGGCAACGGGCAGTTCCTGACCGTGATGGGCTACGGCGTCAACGCCGCAGCCTTCGATGCGAACCCCGCCGCGTACGGAGCGGCGCCGTCCAATGCGCTCGCGCAGTCAGGCAGCCTGACCGGCCAGAGCTATACGCCCGTTCCGCGCGTCGTTGCGCTGATCGACGCCAACGGCAATGTTTCGTCGTCCACTGCGGTGTACAACATCTTTAATCTCAACAACCCACGCAGCGTGTTCACGCAAAATGGCACGTCGGCGTACCTTTCAGGCCAGGGCAGCGGAAGCGATGCCACGGGTGGCGTGTTCCTTACGCCGCTCGGCTTGACCAACACAGCGCCGACCGCCATCACCGGTCGTGATGCCACCAACAACACAGTCGCGCAGGACACGCGTGAAGTGCAGATTTACAACAACACGCTGTACACGTCCGTGGACTCCAAGGCCGGATCCAACGCCGCGCGTGACTACATTGGCACGCTGGGCACACCCGGCACGTTGCCCACCACCACCGTGGGCGCACCGGTGATGTTGAGCGGCTTCGGCAATACGGGTGGCACGGGCAAGGTCAGCATCACCACCGGAGCCAACAGCAACGGCAATGGCATGAACGCCGGTCTGCAGATCAACGTGAGCTCCAATAACTACTTCTTTGCCAATCCAGCGACGCTCTACGTCGCCGATGGGGGCGCGCCGAAGAACAATTCGGCCACAAGCGGTGTCGGCAATGGTGGTTTGGAGAAGTGGATCAACACCAGCCCCGACGGCTCCGGCACATGGAACCTGGCGTACACGCTGTACAAGGGCCTGAACCTTGTTCCAAACACAACAGGCTCCGGAACCAGCGGGCTCTATGGCTTGACCGGCAAGGTGGTGAACGGCACCGTTCTGCTGTACGCGACAAACTACACCTTGTCCGACCTTGACCCAACCTTCCTGTACGGCATCAGCGACACGCTGAACTACACGACCGCAACGCAGGCAGCGGGTGAGAGCTTTGCTCAACTTGCGGCGGCTCCGAAGGGCTCGAACTTTAAGGGTGTCGCCTTCGCTCCTGTGGCGCTCACGCCGACTTTCACCTTCACCAGCACCTCTGCGAAGCAGACCGATGGCAGCTACCTATTGACCCTGACCGTGAACAACGGCGGTTCCGGCACGGCGCAGGATGTACGGTTGATCGGCGTGATTTTGGGCGGGGTTGCTGGCACACCAGCGCAGACCGCCTTCGGACCGATCGCGTCGGGCGCTTCGGCCACGACCACCGTTGCGGTGCCAGCAAGCGCCGGCACTTCCGGTACCACTGTGATCGAGAAGATTACGGCTTCGTATGACGGCGGCAGCATTACAAGCAGCCTGCGCAATCGCCTCCCGTAGTTCAAACCCTTACGCCGGCCTCCTAGAAAGAAGATCTCTTATGAAGAAAACTTGCCTCTACGCTCTCCTGGCTGCCTCGCTCACCGCCGCGGTGGCCCACGCTGACACGGTCACCTTGACGCTTAGCCCGTCGACGGTGTCCACCGCTCCGGGCACCACGGCAGCCTACACGGCGACCCTCAGCGCGCCCGTCAGCAACGGAGCACCCGTGTCTCTGAACGGCGACACGATCACGTTTGCCGCTCCGACGGATATCACCTTTGACGACAGCGGCTTGTTTGCCAACTTTCCAGCTTCTCTGAATCCCGGCGACAGTGACACGGCTGCCCTTTTCACGCTCACCGTGCCTGCGGCTGAGCCGACGGGAATTTATCTCGGATCCTACGTGCTGCAGGGTGGGGCAGATGGCAACGCGCAGATCAGTCTAGCGACGCAATCGTTCACCCTGGACGTCGCTGCCTCCGCGCCAAGCTCGGTCACGCCGGAGCCGTCAAGCTACGTCCTGCTGTCGACCGGGATGCTCGCCATGCTGGCTCTGGCCTCGCGTAAGCGCATCGTGGATGGGGCGCAAAGGTAAATTGTCTCGTCAGAGGTGAGGGCGCGATCGGGGTAAGGCCGTCGCGAACGCGGCACGTCTCGCTTCAGCGCGCACCGTCGTCGACCGGTGCGGTGCCTGGTGCTGCCCTTGCCGCCGGTGCAAGCAGACCGGCGCCCTCAAAGTCGGGGCGAACCTGCCTGGGTCGAGGCAGCCCTTGGCATGTATGGGCCAGGCTGTGCCCTGATCGGCGTTCTATTTGCTTGGGTGCTGAAAGCGGTCCTGGAATTGTGTGAGCAGGGCGTGGACCTCTGCGGGCCAGGGCCGGTCACCTTGGCCGCGGTAGGTTTCTGCCCAGAGCAGCGTCCCGTGGGCGGAAGACGTGCCGGCCGCGTAGACCTTGAGGCGGGCGAGGTCGTGGTCCATGGGGCCGAAGTCGACGCCGTTGGGGTCGACGGGTGCTACGGCGAAGGTGAGGTCGGCGGGTTGGCCTTCGGGGGCTTCGGTTTTGCCGAGCTCTGTGATGAGCTTGCGCAGCTGGGCGGCGGGGGAGCGGGCGAGGTGGCCGGTTTGCAGGGCGACGGTGTGGGCGCGGTCAAAGGCTTGCTGGAAGCTGGGCCAGTTGCAGGTGTAGGTGTCTTTGTGGAGCATGCAGCCGGCGTCCGGGGCGACAGGTTTCTGGGCAGACGCGGCGGGCGCGGTGCGGAAAAGCAAGCCTAGGACGAAGACGACGGGAGCGCAGCGGAACAGACAGCCTGACATGTTCGCCACTGTAGCGCATGGGTCAGGTGGGAAGCGAGCGGCGGGCTGTTGCGTCTGGACACAAGCTGGCGGTCGGCGGGTCGGGGCGGGGCGCTGGGTGGCATCCTAGAAGACGTGACCGCGATGCC
>CAXTRU010000194.1:0-7171 GCA_964246665.1 uncultured Acidobacteriaceae bacterium | reverse complement strand
GCCTACCTGGGGCAGTTGCGCCATGGTCTCGGCGGTCAGAGTCTGCTCCTGGGCGCCCGATTCGGTGTCCAGCAGAGGAACATCGGTGTTGACCGTGACCTCCTGGTTGGTGCTGCCCGCGGGGAGCGACACGTTGATGCCTTGCACGCCGACATCGAGGGTGAGCGGACCGCGCACCAGGGTCTGAAAGCCGTCCTTGGTGAAGGTGAGTTTGTAATGGTCCGGGACAATGGAGCCGGTGTCGTAAAGCCCGGCAGCATCGGTGGTGAAGGTGCGGGTGTCACCCTTGTCGACATCGAGAACCGTGACCGTCACGCCGGGAACAACCGCACCCGTGGTGTCGGTCACCGTTCCGCGAATATCGCCGGAGTTTGTATTTTGTGCAAAGGCTGCCATACCGGCTGCGTAGCCGGCGAGCACCAGGAGCGTTCTCCCGTATCGTGCAGAGGCCTTGAGGACATCGTGGTTCTTCATAGAATTTCGGCGGACGGAAGACTCCGCACCCGATGAGGGCGCAGGGGATCTTTCATCGTGACCTCCTGAAATGAAATACACAACCGCCATGAGTCTCTTCGACTTTGGCGACAAACGCTTAACCTATGGCAGTCGCGCTAACATAAAAGCCTATCCACGACAGGGCTGTCAAGGCGACCGCTGCGCTTCGAGTGACGGCCACGGTACTCTCGTAATCCCCAAGACAAGGGATTGTCTTCTATCCAGCCCCAAGGCAGCCTGGAGTTTGACAACACGCGAGCCGCAAAGGCCTAATGCTAGTCGCGTGCGAAGGTCCGCAGGTGCAACTGCGCGAAGCCGTTGCGTCTGCGACACCGAGGTGTGCCCGCTATCCCCTGACCTCGACAGCTCCGCTCAGCGCGCGGAAAGGACTCTGTTTGCCTCGCTTAGGACGTTTTCTCACCGCCGTCGGGGTCTATTTCCTATGGGCGCTGCCGGGCGTAGCGCAGCAGGTGCCGCGTGCGGAGGAGTGGCTGACCACGCATGACCGGACGCAGCTGCTGGCGCATCAGGCGTCGGGCGGTGTCTTTGTGGCGGCTGAGGCAGGCACGACGACGATTCGTCTGGACGAGCAACGCAGCCTGCAAACGGTGGATGGCTTCGGCTTTGCGCTGACCGGCGGGAGCGCGCAGTTGCTGCACCATATGGACCCGGCGCAACGCCATGCGCTGCTGCAGGAGGTCTTCGGCACTGGGCCCAAGGACGCCGGGGTAAGCTTTCTTCGCGTGAGCGTTGGGGCGTCAGACATGAACGACCACGTCTACACCTATGACGACATGCCGGCTGGGGCGACGGATCCGAAGCTGGCGCACTTTTCGCTTGCCGAGGACGAGAAGGATGTAATCCCCGTGCTGAAGGAGATCCTGGCGATCTCGCCAAAGCTGGGCATTTTGGCTTCGCCGTGGACCGCGCCCTCGTGGATGAAGACCAACGATCTGCCCAAGGGCGGCAGCCTGAAGCCGGAGGACTACCCGGCGTATGCGGCCTACCTGGTGCGCTATCTGCACGGCATGCAGGCCGAAGGCGTGCCCATCACGGCGCTGACCATGCAGAATGAGCCGCTGAACCCGAAGAACACGCCCAGTATGGTGATGGAGGCGGCGGAGCAGGACGCCTTTCTACGCGATGCATTGGGACCGGCGCTGCGCGCGGCGGGCCTGACCACGCGGGTGGTGCTGTATGACCACAACTGCGACCGGCCCGACTACCCGAAGACCATTCTTGCCGACCCCAAAGCCGCGGCATTTGCGGATGGGTCGGGGTTTCACCTGTACGGCGGCGAGATCGGCGCCATGACGCAGGTGCATCAGGCCTTCCCTGCCAAGAACCTGTACTTCACCGAGCAGATGGTGGTGGAGCATACCAAGGACGGCGTGTTGGAGCCGGTGGCCAACCCCGTGTCCCGCGTGCTGATCGGCGCGATGCGCAACTGGGCGCGCACCGTGCTGCTGTGGAACCTGGCAGCGGACCCAAGTTTTGGGCCGCACACCGGCGACGGCGGCTGCCCGGTCTGCCAGGGCGCGATCACGATCGACGGCAACAAGGTGGATCGCAATATTGCGTTCTACACCGTGGCGCATGCGTCGAAGTTTGTACCGCCGGGGTCAGTCCGGGTGGACTCGACACAAACTGATCCTGACCTGGCCAACGTGGCTTGGCGTACGCCGCAGGGCAAGCATGTGTTGTTGGTCGCCAATACCGGTGCGGGCAAGAGAAGCTTTGCCGTGAGTTCCTCGGGTGGCAGCTTCGCGGCGGTGTTGGAGGAAGGGAGCGTGGCCACGTTTGTGTGGTGAGCCGTCGATACGGTGCGTCATCGTTACATCGCCCACCAGTCCATCGGCGAGTCGTTCCCATCCACACCGGCCGGCACCTCTCGTGCGACGGTGGTACCCAGCGCCACCGGGGGTACATCCGCAAACGTGCCCAGAGACGATCCGATCGGCGGGTACCGCGCGGCCGTGATCACAACCGTCATGCCTGGACGTCGCGCTTGCGCGAGGCGAGGGCTGCTTCGGTTGCTGCCCGCACCTGCTCTTCCGTCACACCGGTGGCCAACTCAACCAGGGCAAAGCCTTCGGGCGTCACGTCCAGCACGCAAAGCTCGGTGATGATGCGGTCGACGACGCCCTCGCCCGTCAACGGCAGCGTGCAACGCCGCAACAGCTTGGCCGCACCGCCCGGCGCGCTGTGCTCCATCAGCACGACGACCCTGCGTACGCCGGAGACCAAATCCATGGCTCCGCCCATACCCTTCACGCGCTTGCCTGGGATCATCCAGTTTGCCAGGTCGCCGTTCTCCGCCACCTGCATCGCACCCAGGATCGCCAGGTCGACGTGGCCGCCGCGAATCATCGCGAAGGACTCCGCGCTCGAAAAGACGGAGGCTCCGGGAAGAAACGTCACCGTTTCCTTGCCGGCGTTGATCAGGTCCGCGTCGACTTCCTCCGCGAGCGGGTACGGGCCCAGCCCCAGAAGACCATTTTCCGACTGAAGCGTCACGCTCACCCCCGCCGGGATGTAATTCGCCACCAGGGTCGGCATGCCGATACCCAGGTTCACATAGAAGCCATCCCGAAGCTCCCGGGCAGCACGTTGGGCCATCTGCTGTCGTGTCCAGGCCATCAATGTGCCTCCCGTGTGGTCACGCGCTCAATCCTCTTTTGCGGATCGGGGTTGTGCACCAGGCGCTGCACGTAGATGCCGGGCGTATGGATCTGTTCCGGCGCCAACTCCCCGGCGTCCACCAGGATTTCGACCTCGGCAACCGTTACCTTGCCGCTTCTCGCCGCGTCCGGGTTGAAGTTCTGGGCGGTGTGGCGGTAGATCAGGTTTCCGTGTGTGTCACCCTTCCACGCCTTCACCAGCGCCACGTCCGCGCGGATGCCATGCTCCAGGATGCAGGTCTTGCCGTCGAACTGCTTCTGCTCCTTGCCCTCGGCCACCGTTGTGCCCACGCCCGTGCGCGTGTAGAAGCCCGGTATGCCGGCGCCCCCGGCCCGCAGCCGCTCCGCCAGCGTGCCCTGCGGACAAAACTCGACCTCCAACTCGCCCTGGAGGTATTGCCGTTCAAATTCGGCGTTTTCGCCGACGTAGCTCGCGATCATCTTGCGGATCTGCCGAGTCGCCAGCAACCGGCCGAGACCGACGTTGTCAATGCCCGCGTTATTGCTGGCCACTGTCAGCCCTCGCGCGCCCGACCGCACCACGGCCTCGATCAGCGCCTCCGGGACGCCGCAGAGCCCAAAGCCACCCACCGCGAGCAGCATCCCGTCCTTCACCACACCGTGCAATGCCGCATCGGCACTCGGCCAGAGTTTCTTCACCGGTCCTCCCCGCAAAGGCGAGCGCGGTTCGCGTCAACCTCTTCCCGCAACGCGCACCCAAGGCCCAGGCCATGAACATAGGCACCAGTACCATCTCACTCCATCGGCGAGTTCGTCTACGTCTCAGGGCACTTCGCAATGCATGGCGACGATCCTGCGTCCATCGCCTTCTTTCACTCACGCGGCTTCGACTACGTTTCCTGTTCGCCGTCCCGCCTGCGTGTGGCTCGCCTGGCAGCTGCCCAGGCAGGTCTGGCCTCGGCAACCGAGGGCCACACCGCCCCGCACCTCTCCTTTCAGCTCTCTGTCATCACCCTGGCGCAGGTCACTCTCTGACGTGGCCACGTCCGTGTTGTAGCCTTAGGGGCCATGGAGACAGCCGACACCACCGCCCTGCTCCGCTCCGCTGGAACGGCGGCCATCGCCGACATCTTTGACAGGCTCGGCATGGAGCCGCCGGTCCTGGACAGCCGTCTCTTCGCGCTTGTCGAGGGCAGCCCCTTTGCGGGGTCGGCGTACACCGTCACAGGGCAAAGGGCTACCTATGACGGCGGCGACCGTCTGAAGCTCGAAGCCATCGATCACATGACTCCGGGCAGCGTGGCGGTGTGGGCCGGCGAGGATGCGGAAGGTGTTTGCTGCTTCGGGGATCTGCTGGCCACCGCCATGGTTGCGCGGGGCGTCGTCGCCGCCGTGGTCGATGGAGGCATCCGGGACGTGACGTTCCTGCGCGGCTGCGGTATGCCCATCATGACTCGCTACCGTACCCCGGCGCAGGGCGTGGGCCGCTGGAAGGTGACCGGCTATCAGGCCCCGGTGCGGGTACGCGGCGCCCTGCGCGCATGGCTGACCATCACCCCTGGTGACCTCATCGTCGGCGATGCGGACGGCGTGATCGGCATCCCTTCCGCGCTTGTGCCGGAAGTAGCCGCGGCCGCCGCCGAGCTGTCACGCACCGAAACCAGCGCACGCGCGGATATCGCCGCAGGCATGCCGCTGCTCGCCGCGCTTGCCAAGTACGGCAGCCTTTAGGGCATTTCGAACAGGTACGCCTGCGGGAAGCAAGTGCGTGTACCGTATGGAGAACTTCGGCAGTGCTCCCTACCGCGACACCACACACATGTCGGGAGAGCGCCGGCTGCGGGGAGGCATGTTTGGCTGGATCGATGGATGTCGCAGGGAACTGGAAGGCGCTGACCCGCGCACAGCGCAGCACGTTCATCGCCTGCTTTCTTGGTTGGACGCTGGATGCGTTCGACTTCTTCCTCCTAACCCTTTGCCTTGGATCGATCGCCAAAGACTTCCACGTCGGCCTACCCGCAGTGGTCGAGGCGATCTTCTGGACGCTGGTCATGCGGCCCGTCGGCGCCGCGCTCTTCGGCAGCCTGGCGGAGCGGTACGGCCGTCGGCCGGCGCTGATGATCAACGTCGTCTCGTTCTCCGTTTGCGAGCTTGCCAGCGCCTTTGCACCCGGGCTGACCAGCTTTCTCGTGTGTCGCGCGCTGTTCGGCATCGCCATGGGCGGCGAATGGGGTGTCGGCGCGGCGCTTGCGCTGGAAACCCTGCCCGCCAAGGGACGCGGCTTCTTTTCCGGCCTGCTACAGGAAGGCTATGTGGTCGGCAACCTGTTGGCAGCTGCCCTGTATTGGCTTCTCTTTCCACACCTGCACGGCACCGGCTTTGCGACTCCTTGGCGCGTGATGTTTATGCTCGGCTCGCTTCCCGCGGTGCTGGCGTTGTACCTGCAGTTCAAGGTGCAGGAGTCGCCGGTCTGGCTTGCGCAACGGGCGGCGGGTCTGGGCGTTCTCCAAGCCAAGTTCGAATGGGCCAAGCTGGTTGAGTACCTGCCCACGTTCCTGTTTCTGGTGCTGATGATGAGCGCGTTTGCGGCCTTCAGCCATGGCACGCAGGACCTTTACCCGACCTTCCTGGAGCGGGACAAGACGCTGAAGCCGGGCACCGCCGGCCTCGTCGTGGTGATCGCGAGCCTGGGCGCGCTGGCCGGCGGCATCTCGTTCGGGACGTTGTCAGAGCGGCTGGGGCGCAAGAAAGCGATTGTGGTGGCCGCGTTGTTGGCGATGCCGGTCATCCCGCTTTGGGCGTTCTCGCACTCCACCGTCATGCTGGCCGTCGGCGGCTTTTTCATGCAGTTTGCGGTGCAGGGCGCGTGGGGCGTGGTGCCGGCCTACCTGAACGAGCTTTCGCCGGGCGCGGTGCGGGCCATCTTTCCGGGACTCGCCTACCAATTGGGCAACCTGCTGATGTCGCGCAACCAGAACGTCCAGGCAGCGCTCGCCAAGCGCTACCCGGGAGGGCTACGCACGGTGCTGGCCGGAACGGTGATCCTCGTGGCGCTGGTGCTGGCCCTCGTCACCTCGTTTGGCCGCGAAAAGCTGGGCGAAGGCTTTGACAAGGCCTGAGGTGTCGTCTTCCCGGAACAAACGCGTCGCAGCCTTGAGCGTTCACCGTAGCCGTAACACCTACGGCCCGAGCAAAGAGCTGAGCGGGATGGCGCTGCTCTGCACGCCATAGCCGGCCCCATTGGGGTGGAAGTTGTCCCCTGAGTTCAGCGTGGGTTGCATGAAGTCTGGGTGAGCCGGATCCTGCAGCGCCGCATCGAAGTCGGCAATCGCGACAACGCCGGGCAGGGTCGCCCCTGTTGTGCGAATCCAGTCATTCAACGCGCGCCGTTGCGTGGACCCCGGGTTTTCGGGGCCAGGGTACAGGTCGCCGGCGAAGGGAGCGGCTGCGCTGGGCAACGGCGCCGCGGAAAGGCAATATTCGGAAGGCGGCAGCGTCGCGAGCACCACACGCACACCCGCCGCATTGGCCTGGCTCACCATGTTCGTCAGCGATGCTTCCACGTTGGTCGCCGGCACGCAATCGGCGCGGAGGTCGATCCCGCCGAAGTAGATCACCACCGCCTTGATGCCCGGCTGGGCAAGGACATCGTGCTGCATCCGATCGATGCCGGCGAGCGCTGCCCCAGATGCTGAACGCGCGTCCTCACCGGCAGGATCGCCAATCGTACCCGCGTTCAAGACGCCGACGCTATAGCCCGCACTTGCAAGTTGTCGCCCGAGCCAGTCTGAGGGACGATCGTTGTCCTGGCCCGGAATGGGCACATTGGAGACCGGATAGGCGTTGCTGTTGCCGTAGTTCGAGGCATGCCCGTCGACGGACGAACTGCCGAACACGGCTACCGTTCCCTGGTAGGCCCCATACACATCGACACCGCTGAGCAGATACCACTCCGTGTTGCTTTGGGTGAAGCTTGCACCGGTGGCGTCCGTCGTGGTGTTGCCCGCCCCGTTGTTGGTCGCATAGTTCACATT
>CAXTRU010000193.1:0-7273 GCA_964246665.1 uncultured Acidobacteriaceae bacterium | reverse complement strand
GAACAACACCATGGGCCACACCACCACCTTCCGCGCCGAGCCACCACGTCCCAAAAAGCGCGATACTAACAAAGTGCCGCAATCCGACAAACTCGACACAACCGAGCCGAAGCCCAGTCCCTTCATCGACCCCAACGCCGCGCCGGCCGCGGATACCGACTTCGGCCGCCGCAAGCTCCCCGGCACACCCGCCGGCGAAGCTCAGGGCATGCTCCCTGGTATGGCCGTCATCGGCATGTATCTGCTCGTCTTTTCCATGCTGAATGCGTTCGCGGCGATGAAGAATCTTTTCGGCATGGGCGCGGTGAAATACTCCATCTTCGGCGTCTGCACATTAATGGTCTTCGGCATTTTCGGCATGCTGCGCCTGCGCCGCTGGGGCTGGGCGGTGGTGTCCGCCGGCTGCGTGCTGATGGCGGCCGGCTACTTCTACGGCTTCCACGCCTCACACCATCTGCCCTACATCATCCAGGGCCTCTTCGCGCTCGTCTTCTTCCTGTATCTCAGCCGTCTTGAGGTCCGCGAACGCCTTCGTTAGCGGCAACCGCAGCGACGAGGGCTGTACCGGGCGGCAGCGTATCGCGCCCATAGGCCTCACCCAGCGAAGCGGGGCGCGCGGCAGTCTACAATGAGTGCAGCCCATGGCGCCCCTGCTCGCAACTGACACGCTGGTCCAAATCGACCTAAGCCCGCGCAAGCCCGTTAAAAAGCCGGAGTGGCTGAAGGCCCGTGCGCCTGTCGGCGAGACGTTTCACAACCTCAAGAAGCTTGCCCGCGAGCTGAATCTCCACACCGTCTGCGAGAGCGCCCAGTGCCCCAATATCGGCGAGTGCTGGAACCACAAGACCGCAACGTTCATGATGCTCGGCAACCTGTGCACCCGCCGTTGCGGCTTCTGCGCTGTGCCCAAGGGCCGCCCCGAGCCCATTGACCACACCGAGCCTGCGCGCGTCGCCTACGCCGTCGCGCAGCTTGGCTTGAAGCACGCCGTCATCACCAGCGTGAATCGCGATGATGACAATCTCGGCGCTGCCCGGGCTTTCGTCAACGTCATCCAGGAGATTCGCCGCCAGGCCCCCGGCTGCCAGGTGGAAGTGCTCACCCCGGACTTCCAGGGCATCGAAGCCGCACGGCAGATGGTCGTCGAGGCTCGCCCCGAGATCCTGAATCACAACATCGAAACCGTGCCGCGCCTTTACCGCGTCGCGAAGTCCGGAGGTCGCTACGAGCGGTCCCTCGACTTCCTCGCGAAGGCCAAACCAGACGCCCTCGTTTCGACAGGCAACGGACAACCGGCAACGAACAACGGCATCGTCACCAAGACCGGCATCATCGTCGGCATGGGCGAAGAGATGCATGAACTCCTCGGCGTCTTCCGCGACCTCGCTGACCGCAAAGTCGACATCCTCACCATCGGCCAATACCTTCGCCCCTCGCGCGATCACCTGCCGATGGCGCGCTACTACACGCCGGAAGAGTTCGCCTTTTTGAAGCACGAAGCGCTCGCCATGGGCTTCCGCCACGTGGAATCCGGTCCACTCGTCCGCTCCAGCTACCACGCTCACGAGCAGGCACAGTCCACCGGCCTCGCCTAGATCGCCCTACGGTCAGAGCATGCGGCACCAAGCTCCACCAATCTCTGGCGGACCCGAGTGGCACTCTGGCGTAGTTTGATTCCCTGAGTCTGAGGCGGCCCATGATCGGTAAGGAGACCGCTCCCTTCCACCAAGAGCCGCAGCGTCGCGTCCCATCAGCGCGCGTTTTCGCTCCTCCCAGTGTAGTCTTCGTCGCGGTTGCTTGCGCGGCGGTGTTGCTGGTGTTTGTGCTTCCGCTCGTCCTTCCGTCCGCGCCTGTGCACGGCATCTCGGCCTCCTACCTTGCGGGCTTCAACAACTCCGTGGCCGTCCTGGGGGCGACAGGCCTGAGCGTCGCCGTCTTGCTGCTTACCCTTTTCCGCTACTGTGACCGCACCGCCATCAGTGTGGCCCCCAAACTCCTCACCGGAGATCTAAGCTGGCCGTTCACGTCCGTCGTAGTCGCTATCTCCTCCGCAGTCCTCGGTCTAGCGGGCTACATCGTCCACTTCGGCCATGAGCGCTACCTTGGCGACGCCGGCTACTTCATCGAGCAAGCGTCGACATGGAGCGAAACCGGACGCCCTCTCTACTCGCAGATCGAGTTCGCCTATGGCCCTCCTCTTGGTCCCTGAGGCCTGCCTTTCGCGCATCGCCCATCTCGACATGATGACGGCCTACTTCGTCGTCTTAGTGCTCGAGTCAGCACTTGGGCTGCTGCTGCTCGCCTTTCTGCTCAACGCACTGCCCATGCGCCGCCACGTTCGACAGGGTGCGTTCATCCTGTTCGCCCTCGGCGCCCTCACGCCACATCTCGGCCTCAACTACACGTTCTTTCGCTTCGTCAGCCCGCTTGCTTTCTTCCTGCTCGCGGTTCGCCATGTCAAGTCGCCTCTTCTCACCGCCGCACTGCTGTCGGTCGCGATCACGGTGAACCTTGCAATCTCGCCGGAGCTCGCCTTCGCGCTCGCCGTGGGCGTCCTCGCCTATGCCAGCCTGCGTACATGGCAGGGCGGCTCGCGTTGGCTGGTCACCGGTGTCGCACCGCTCGGCATACTGGCAGCCCTGCTGCTTACCTTTGGCCGCGACTACCTCCGCATGGTGTCCACATTCTCGCAGGGAGTCTACAACCTGCCCGTCGGCCCTTACCCGCACGTGCTGCTGTTGCTGTTTGCGCTGGTGTGGCTTGTGCCGGTGTCTCTGGGTCGCGGCGTGCTGTTTGCGACGCCCGCCGGCGCCGCCACTGCGGGCCTTTACGCCGTGGCGCTCGCCATGGTGCCGGCCGCGCTGCGCCGTTGCGACCCACTTCATGTCTTCTTTAACGGCGTGGGCATCTTTGTGCTCTCCGCCGCGGCGGCCAGCCGGCTCTCGCGGCGGGCGTGCACCGTGTGGATGGCCTGCCTCGCGCTGCTGGTCCTGTGGGAGCACCGCGTCAATGAAGCCGTATTTTCCTGGCGGACGGCCTACACCGTGCAGCGCAGCGTTCTGCCCCATACGCCGGCGGTGCTTCGTCCCGTGGTCACCGCCCTGACCGCCCTGCCCAACCGCGGCGTGCTGCCCATCTTGCACAAGCAGCCGCCGGAGCCCGACCACGTCGTCGACTACCCCACGCTTTACCGCCTCATCGGCAGCGCTCCCGTGGCCATCCCTTTTGAGGTGCCGCCCGTGATGGAAACAGAGCTCAAGGCCACGCGCCACTACCAGCCGCTCTTTCACGCCTTCGGCGTCGACCTGATGGACGACCCCGCCGAGCGCAACGAGCTCCAAGAGCTCGCCTCGTTTCGCTGGCTTTTGCTGCCCACGCGACGCCAGCTCAGCGACTACCTGCAGACGCCTGCCAACATCGGCCCGCTGCAGGGCGTGCGCATGTACTTCCGCCAGCGCCACGCGCCCCTGTTTGTTCCGGGCAGCCTCTTCGAAGCCGGCATCGCGCATGACTGGACACCAGTCGCCCGGCTCGGTGTGTACACACTGTACCGTTGCAAAGGTGCAGACTAAGCTGGAAGGTTCGCCTGCCCGAGAGATCGCCCTCCTCGACGACGGCCTCGCGCGCCCGTGACACCGTCTTGCCGAAGCTCTGCGCGCCCATGGCAACGAATCGTCACACGCCCACTTCGCTGCGGACTGCCTGTCTCGACTCTCGTGTAGAGTTCATTGACAATGTGCTTCGCTGCTTACCCACCCTGCCCTTCGCTCCGCGAGTACGCGTGTGAGCTCGGCACACAGATCGCGACACCAGCAACTTCCGTACTCTTGACATCACCCGCCCAGGTGGCCCAAGCTCAGGATGTACGCTCGCTAGCGCTGGCAGGCGTATGATCCACCAAGTGGCTGGCACCACTTGATGGGGTTAGTGGTTAGAAGTGCTTGAAACGCAGCACCTCAAAGGTTTTCACGAGCAGAAAGAGCAGGATTTCTCCTGGGATCTGCAAGTGAAACTTCCGGTAGCGAACCCAAAAGGGTCGCATACTGGCATCACCTCCTTCACGTCGAGATCACCTCGGGGCTGCAACCCCGAGGTGTTTTCGCCTTTGGCGAAAACTTTGTCCCCGATCGGTGTTGCCCTTGGGCGGCCAGCTCGTACGTGAAGTCGGGCTCAGTCTCGCATCACAGGAACAGCATGAAAATCCAACAGAAGTCGCCTTCCGCCACCGGCCCTGAGCCTGATACTCCCCGCGGCGACCGCCTCCAGAAGATCCTTGCCCAGGCCGGTATCGCCAGTCGTCGCGCGGCTGAAGCAATTATCCTGGAAGGCCGCGTCCAACTGAACGGCGAAGTCGTCACCGAGCTCGGCACCCGGGCCGACCCCCATCGCGACCACATCCGCGTCGACGGCAAACTCCTGCAAGGCCCTGAGCCGCAGCGCTACTTTATGCTCAACAAGCCGCGCGGTTACGTCACCACGCTCGAAGACCCTGAGGGCCGGCCCAATGTCGCGCAGCTGCTAGGGCAGGAGTCGCAGAAGAAGGTCACCGGCGAGCACTCCAAGCTCCCGCGTCTCTACCCCGTCGGCCGGCTGGACTACCTCAGCGAAGGCCTGCTGCTGATGACCAACGACGGTGAGCTCGCCAACAAACTCTCCAAAGCGGCCGCCGGTGTCGAGAAAACCTACCTGGTCAAAATTTCCGGCGTGCCCACCGGCGAGGCCATTAACCAGCTTCGCCACGGCATCATGATCGACCGCGGCCGCCTGAACGAGGTCAAGTCGGGCCGGCGCGACCGCATCCTCACGCAACCCGCCAAGATCGAGCAGGTCCGCGGCGGCGACAATCCCTGGTTTGAGGTCACCCTCACCGAAGGCCGCAATCGCCAACTTCGCAAGATGTTTGAGGAGATCGGCCACCACGTCGAAAAGATCCGCCGTATCGCCTACGGCGCGTTGACGCTTGACGTCCCGCCCGGCGCCTTCCGCGAGCTGACCCAGGGCGAAGTGCAGGCCCTGAACCGCGCTGCCGCCGGCAAAAAGGTCGAACGGAAGCGCGAGCGTCCCGAAGCTGCCCAATTGAAAAAGCCCGTCCCGCCCCGCAAGCGCGCGGGCAAACGCACGGCGTCCCGCCCCCGCTGATGACTGTGTCGTGTTAAGAGTGAAAACGCACAACCTCACCGCAAAAACCGGTTTCTAACGGGAAAGAGGTGTTTGGTGATGCAAGTACGCTCTGTTCGCAACGCTGTTCTGACCACAGCCGCTGCTTTTGGTCTCGCTCTCGCTGCCCCGTTCCACGCACCCGCGCAGGTCTCGATTGGCGTGAATATTGGACCCGCGCCGGCATGTCCATACGGCTACTACGGCTATGCCCCTTACGACTGTGCTCCGTACGGCTATTACGGTCCGGAGTGGTTCACCAACGGCATCTTCATCGGCGCCGGTCCCTGGTTCCACGGGCACCCTGGCTTCTACGGTCATGTCAATCACGACCTCGACCCGCGCTACGGCTACCACGGTCCCTTCCCCGGTCACGATGAGCACTTCGACCCCCATCACAACTTCAATGACTTCCACGGAAACGACTTCCACGGCGTCTACGGCGAAGGCCATCATGAGGGCTTCCACGGCGGCCACCCTCCCCGCTGAGAAGCGAAGAACCTTGGATCACTAGGCCCGCTGCAGTAGCTCTTGCGGTGCGGTATGGACGTGCACGATGGTCATCGCCGTTGTGCACGTTCGTCATAGCACCTTTTCGCCAGAGAGAAACACACAACCTCCCCCGGGAAAGCGGGTTCCTACAGGGGTGAGGTGTACGTGATGCAAGTTCGCTCGATCCACAAAGCCCTTCTCGCCTCGGCAGCCGTTCTTTGCCTGGCCGCCGTTGCTCCGGCCCCGGCCGCGGCGCAGGTCTCCTTTGGCGTCAATATCGGCGGTCCCGCGCCGGTTTGTCCTTATGGCTACTACGGCTATGCACCCTACCAGTGCGCTCCGTATGGCTACTACGGTCCGGAATGGTTCAGCAGCGGAGTCTTCATCGGCGCCGGTCCCTGGTACCACGGCCGCCCCGGCGGCTACGGCTGGGTGAACCATGACTACGACCCGCGCTATGGCTATCACGGCGGCTATCCTGCCCGCGGCGAGCACTTCGACGGTGGTCACGACTTCCATGATTTCCACGGCAATGACTGGCATGGGTCCTACGGCGAGGCTCACCACGAAGGCTTCCATGGGGGCGAGGGCCGCGGCTTCGGCGGACACCGCTAGAACTCTGTCGAAAACAGACAACAGGACGAGCCACAGGACATCGTGGCTCGTTTTGTCACCTCCAGAACCATGTCAGTCTGCGCTCGCGTTCGAGCCGCCATGCTTGAGCTAGTTCGCCTCTGGCTCCCTGCGAAACCGATTCGCCGCCCGAAACGCCTCCCGTAACTCCGGCGTTCGTAGGTTTTCGCGCATGTGCGCGAGGCTCTGCTCCAATGCATGCATCGTCGCGGCTATCGGCTCCGTATTGGTGATCGCGATGTCGCGCCACATGCTGTACGGGCTTGCTCCCAGCCGCGTCATTTCCCGCAACGCGCGACCGCCGATGGCATCGACCATCGCCCGCCCTGCCGGATCGTCCGCAAACGTCTCTCGCAATAGCCCCGCCAACGCCGTCGACAGCATCTGCGGCAGGTGTGACACCCACGCGCACACCCGGTCATGCTCCTCCGCGTCAACATCCAGGGTCCGCGCACCGATAGCCTCGATCCAACGCCGCCACTGGTCGCCCAACGTCGACCTTCCAACCGACGGCGTAAACAACCAGGCCGCCCCGCGGAATAACTGCGCCTCCGCCAGTGCCGCGCCGCCGCTCTCCTTGCCGGCCATAGGATGGCTGGGCAAAAACGCGCCCTGCCCCGGCCCGTTAAAGAGCGTCTCCGCCAAGCGCACGATCTCGCGCTTGGTGCTGCCTACATCGGTCACCATTTGGCCTTCCGTCACGACCGGCGCCAGCCGCTGCATCCAGTCCAGGATCGGCAACACCGGTGTGGCCAGCACATACACATCCGCCGCCCCGGGCGCCAGCACGGCCTCAGCACTCGCCAGCGGCTCATCCACAGCGCCGACCACCACGGCCTTCGCCAGCTCTGCAGGGTTCGCGTCCCAACCCAGCACCGTTCCACCAAACGCCGGCCCTAGCGCCTTCAACGCCAATCCCAGCGACGCCCCAATCAGCCCCGTGCCAATGATCAACACACGCACAGCCATACCCGCTTGAGCTTACGCGAAC
>CAXTRU010000192.1:0-7292 GCA_964246665.1 uncultured Acidobacteriaceae bacterium | reverse complement strand
ACCGTGGCGGGTGGGTTCTCCATGCCGTAGAGGTTGTGTATCTCCTGGTGCGTGGCCGTGCGACGACGGAAGCCCGGCTCTTCGATCCTGTGCTGTACGTCATCCGGCAGGGTCTTGGTCGGGACATCGAAGACCGACGGCTCGTTCATATCGTTCCAAAAGCCTGCCACGCCATCCTTCACAAATTGGCTGTACAGGGTGCCCCACCACTGCCGTGTTTGGGCTTGGGTAAACTCCGGAAACACCGCGGGACCGGGCCACACTTTGCCGGAGTACACCGTGCCGTCAGGGTTCTTCAGAAAGTGGTCGCCGGCGGTGCCGGAGTCATAGGGGGCATACCCGACTCCCGGTTGCTTGGCGACGTGAAGGTCAGCGATGACCACAAGCTTGAAGTCCTTGTGGTCCAGGTCCTTCACCATGCCGGGGAAGTTCGGGTACGCCTCGTCATTGACGGTGAAGGGCCAGTTCTTGTGCTGGAAGTCGATATCGAGCCACAGCACATCGCAAGGGATGCGGTCCTGCCGAAGCCGATCGGCGACCTCGCGTAGCTGCGAGGCGGGGAAGTAGGTATAGCGAGATTGCTGAAAGCCAAGCGCCCACAGCGGAGGCAGTGGGGTCGGCCCGGTAAGCCACGCCCACGTCGTGATCACCTGCTTCGGATCCGGCCCATAGATCAGGTAGTAGTCGACCGGGCCGTTCAAGGCGCCGAAGCTGTATTGATCTGGATTGGCGCGCCCAAAGTCGAAGTTGCTGCGCCAGGTGTTGTCCAGAAACACCCCAAGCGCGCGTCCGTGGTTCAACGTGAGGAAGAACGGGATGTCCTTGTAGATGGGATCGGTGGACTCCTGCCATCCGAAGGCGTCTGTGTTCCACATCGTGAAGGCTTCGCCGCTGCGATCCAGGGGCCCCGGCTTGTCGCCCAGGCCATAGAAGTGGTCGGTGGTCTCACGCCGCTTCGCAACGGAGAAGTGAGTGCCGTCCCACGCGACTGGGGCAGCGTCCTCCTGCAGCACGTCCCCGGACGCATCCGTGACACGAAGGCGAAGGTCAGCCCCGAGGCTGACATGGAGCTTCGGCGTGGCAAAGCCGTGCGCCTCGCTTGTGATCGCCGTCGTGCTGGTGCGAGCGGACGGAAGCACGGCCCAGGACGCATCCTCCGGCGCTTCGGCACCCTTCCAGATGCGAACGCGCAACACATCGTCACGCAGAGCAAGGACCTGTTCAGTGGTGTCGTGCGCGGTGGCGACGATCCCTCCCGGCACAGGTCGAATCTGCTGGCCGTTGGCGTAGAAACCCGCGATGTGGAACGTGAAGAGCCATGCGGCAGTAAGCGAGACCGGTACGTAGCGGAGCATCCATCTCCCTAAAGTTCTTGTGAAGTTTTCAGATGATGTCCATGCTTCTTGCCGCGACTCGCGTGCATGGCGTTCGCGTTCAGGACGATGGGTTTGTTGCAGAAGGAAAGAGACCGCCACTCTTGTTGGCTTGAGGAACAAGAGTGGCGTGTGTGGACGTTGCCCTGGGCTTCACGTTACCAGTAAAACTTGCCCGCGAACTGGACGCTTCTTGCCGGAAAAGTATTCGTGATCTGGCCGAAGGCAGACTGGCACGAAGAGGCAATCGCCGGATCGGAGCTGTTTGGGTCACATCCGCCGTAGCCTGTGTTGGGCGTGTAGAACTGCGGGTGATTGAACGTGTTGTACAGCTCCGCACGGAACTGGAGCCGCATGGTTTCACCGAACAGGAAGTTTTTCGCGAAGTTCGTATCCCAGTTCTGGAAGCGAGGCCCGCGCAGGTAGGAGAAGTAGCGCGGCGCCGTTCCGAACGTTCCGTAGGGTGCGAAGGCAAAGGCCCCCGTGTTGAACCACTCATGAATGCTCGGGTTGGCGACGTGCACATTGCCGACAACATCCGGCCGTGGATTGCCGCCATAGGACGGGATGTTGGCGCCACTGACCGACAGCGGAAGACCGGACCGGAACGTGGCGATCTGCGAAACTTCCCAGTCACCGATGACTGCATTCACGGCCTTGTTCATGTGTGAGCCGTAGGCCCGCTTCCGTCCTACCGGAATCTGGTACACGTAGTTCGCGACCAGGCTATGCGGTGTGTCGGAACCATCCACGCTCTTCTCGGCAGCAAGATTGTAGGTGTTGGCCGGGGACGCATTGCCGGCATACGCCCAGCTCTGATTGCCCTCGGTGTTGTCGATGAATTTGGAGTATGTGTAGGACACCATGGCGGTTAAGCCCTGGGTGACGCGGTGGTTATATTGCACCTGCAGCGCGTTGTAGATGTCGAATCCGATCGGATCGTCCAACTGAGCAATGCCGCAGTACTGCGGAAAGGGCTGCAGCAGCTGCGACTGCGACACCGTTGGATTGTTGAGCCCGCAATACGACCCGGGGGGAACGGAGCCGTAGAAGGAGTTGGGCACCTGCGCATTGAGAGCTGCCGTTCCTAGCGCAAGGTACTTCGGGTCGAGTTGCCCCTCCCACACACCGCCGCCACCGGCGTTGTCGATCATGTGTGTGCCATGGTTGCCGACATAGTTGACGTCCAGCAGATCGTTGTGTGTGATGCCCCACTGAAACCCGAACAGGTATTGCTGCACATAGGGTGACTTGCGGTTGACCCACGCTGTGCCGTTGTAGTTGCCCACCTGCTGCAAACCACCAAGCGAACTGCCGGTAATCCCCACAAAGCCGTCGGGAAATGGGATTTCGAGCGAGACAGCCGGGTTGGGGCTGATGTTGTTGTTGAACGATGCGGGCACGCTGGTGGTCGCCGAAAATCCGTTGCTGTTACCGAGAAAGCAGCAAGAGATCGACGGCGGGTAGAAGATGCCATACCCTCCGCGAACAGCAAAACTTGGCGACGCCGCATAGCTGAAGCCGATTCTTGGGGCGACGTTGGTGTAATTCGTGTTGTACACGCTGCTGTGGCCGGGGGAAAGAAACTCCAACGCTCCCAAGACCGGGTGCCCTGCCGCGGTGCTTACCGGATTGATGGCGTTGGGATCGAACGTCGAGGCTTCATAGTGACGATACGTCCGCGCGGTCTGGACCTCATACCGAATGAAAAGATTGCAGGTCAACTTCGGCATCGGCCGCCAGTCGTCCTGCAGGTAGCCGCCGAAATAGTGCGTGGCCACGGCTGGGCTGTACGGGGTTCCTGTCGAGCCGCCATCCAACACACCCAACAGGAGTTGAGCTGTGCCGTTTCCTGTGTTGAACGGCAAGGGGGTCTGCGGGTCGGGGCCGCCGGTAAAGCTGCCGTTCGAGGTCAGCGAAGAAGTCGTCACCGACTTTTCATCATCTTCGAGTTCCACAAAGGTGCCGCCGAAGTTGATCGTGTGACGCCCAGCGGTTTTGATGAAGTCCAGAGAGACGCTGCCGACCGGCCCATGGTTGACGACGTATTGGGAGTTCGTCGGCCCAAGGGCGGACTCGCCTCCGAGATTGATGTTCGGAAACTGCGGGCTGTTGGCGTCGAAGTAGCTCGGGAGGCCGATGCTGGACGGTTGGAAGCCGAGTGACTGGTTGTTTGAGGTCTCATGCCAGAGCTCGACGCCCGCCTGCACGTTCATGGTGAACGTCGGTGAAAAGATCTGGCTATAGCCTGCGGCCATGTTGTAGCGGTTGTTGGGCCGGTTGTTGCCTGGACCAGCCGGGTCATCGGCTCCCCAGAAATCCGGATTACCTGTTTTCGTTTCGCTCTTGTAGGAGTAGCGGAAGTACACGCGGGACGCGCTGTTGATGTTGTGGTCGACACGAACCAGGTACTCATCCGAGGTGGCCGGGGAGGCACCCGTCCCGAAGAAGTTGTTGGAAAGTCCTGTAGTCGTGGGTGTCGGGTAGAAGCTGAGCAACTTCACGGCGATCGGATCGAGAGGACCCAGCGCCGCGACGTTGTTGTTCGCGATCGGATCCCGAATATACCCGGACCGCGTGGCGACAAGGCCTGTTGTGGGATCGACCTGACCGGCGGTGATCGTGCGTGTGCTGCGCGGGTTGTAGATTTGGCCGACGCGGATCGGGCGGCCAAGGGCATCGACGGCAGGCGCCCCATTGATGGTGCCCTGCGGCCCGAGTTGTGCTGAAAAGTCGCCCGTGCGAAAAGCCGCGGTCGGAACGGTGAAGGTTTGGTCAGCCGGCGTGGAAAGCCGTAGTCCCTCGTACAGGCCGAAGATGAAGGTCTTCTCTTTTTGCTTGTAGAGATGAGGGATATAGAGCGGACCGCTGGCGGAGCCGCCAAATTGGTTGCGGCCGAAGCTCGGCTTGGCTACGCCGTTGTGATCGAAGAACCATTGGTTCGCGTCCAGCGCATCATTGCGGAAGAACTCGTACACGTCGCCGTGAAACGCGTTGGTGCCGGACTTGGTCACGACGTTGACGACGTTGCCCGTGCTCCAGCCGTACTGGGCGGTAAAGGAGTTGTTCTGCACCTTGAACTCTTGCACGGCATCGACCGACGGCACATAGATCACCGCGCCCCACTGCGGGTCGGTGTCCCATGCGCCATCGAGCAGGTACGCCGATGTACCGAAGAAGCCGCCGGCGAAGTTCAGGAACGAAATATCCTGGTCGGCGTTGTCGGTGCCGTTGGGTCCGCCACCCAGCAGGCCCTGCTGCTCCGATGTGTTCTGTACGGAAGAATTCAACGTGGCAAGGCCGTAGACATTGCGCAGGTTGAGCGGCAACTCTACCACCTGTTTTGCGTCTAGGCTCGTAGCGATGTTGGCGTTGTCGGTGTTGATCTGCGAGGCTTCAGCGTTGACCACGACCTCCTGATTCACCGAGCCAACCGACAGCGTGATGTTTTGTGTCGCGGATTGCGCGGCATCGAGGACGATCCCGGTTTGCTTGTAGCCTTCAAAGCCGTTTGCTGAAACAGACAGGGTGTACGTCGAAGGCGGCAGCTGACTGAAGCTGTAGGTGCCGCGCGCATTGGCTGGAACACTGCGGGTAATGCCGTTTTGGCTGCTGGTGATGGTGACGGTTGCCTGCGGGATGATGGCCCCGGAGTTATCCGTCACCGAACCGGAGAGCGTGGCGGTGGTGACGGCCAATTGGGCGTGGAGCTTCGCCGGCGCGCATGCGGCAGACGAGAGCAGCACCGCAATGCAACCAGCGTGGATGTTTTGTTTACGGATCAACGTGACCTCCAAGGTTGAAGCAAGTGGGAACAGTGTGTTTTGTAAGGACGGCCTTGAGGCGCGCCCGCAAGCCTACTCTTGATCGCTGATGAAGACAGCGGTTGTAAGGGCCGGGATGGTGGCTGTGCCTGCCTTTGTGTCCAGGGTGGCGCTTCGCACGACGCTGTCGCTTGATTGGCGCTGCACAGGGTGAAGCCGAAGCCCGGTGCTCACCAGCGCCGGATCGGTGAAGCTGATGGGGGCGTTGCTGGCGTTGAAGAAGACCACCACATGGTGTGCTCCGCCGTAGTTGGTCCCATGGTCGTCAAGCTTCATGACGATCAACCCTGGGATCTGCTTGGTTCCCACGTTCAGGAAGGACAGGTTTGCCTGTACTTCCTGCGCGGTGGCCATGTGGAAGAGGCCGGTGCTGTACCGGATGCGCAGGAAGTCCTGGAAGGCCTCAGTGGTCGTCGCGATGTCCTGCGGTGTGGGCTTCAGGGCGGCATTGGCGAGCAGCGGCTGCTCCAGGGGCCACTGCGCCTGGTTCACGTTGGCGATCGGAAGACCGATGCCCCAGTTGTTTCCCTGCCCGCTCCAGTCGATCTTGTTGAACCAATCGCCGGAGTTGTAGCTGCCGTTGTCCATGTCCTTGGAGCGCAACAGGTCATCGGCGGCCTGGAAGAACGGCACACCTTGCGCCAGCGTAATCAGACTCATCGCCAACACCTGCCGGCGCGCACGCATGGCCACCGTGTCGGCCGCGGCGGACTTCAGCTGGACCGCGTCGAACAGCGTTTGGTTGTCATGCACGGAGCAGTAGTTCACGTCTTCCAGCGGCGATGCCGCGAAGCCCGCCGGCTGGCCGCCGTAGGTCAACTGGCTTCCCGTAACGGGTTGACCCTGCGCATCGACGAAGCTGAAATTCTTCAGCGCGCCCGCCAAGCTGAGCCGGATCAGGTCGGTTTGGTTCAGCAGGTTGTTGCGCTGGTCGACCGCCGCCGTGTTCTGGCTGGTGTATGCGCTGGGGTCGGTGAACAGGCCTGTCGCAAAGCCCTGCACCTGGAAGTCCTGCCCGAAGATGTTGCCGCCGCGGATGGAGTCCCGTATGCGGTCGTTGAAGCTGCCGATGCCTGTTCCGTACAGATTCACCTGGCTCGCGTTGGGCCCGATGGCGTTGTTGGCCGCTTCGGCGATCTGGAAGCCTTCGCCATAAAGGTAGATCTTGCTGCCGTCCACGCCGTCCTTTTCCAGCGTCAAGGCGTTCAGGGCGTTGCGAATGTCCAGCATGTTGTACACAAAGTGCAAGCCCATCGCATCGAAGCGGAAGCCATCGATCTTGTACTGCCGTGCGTTGAGCACAACCGTATCGATCATCAGCTTTTCCATCATCTGGTGCTCGCTGGCGGTGTCGTAGCAGCAGGAGCCGGTCTCAATGACGCCGTTGCTGTCGAGGCGGTGGTAGTAGTTGGGCACCAGCTCATCGAGATTGGCCGTGGCATCCTGGCCGTACGTGTAGGTGTGATTGAAGACCACATCCTGGATGACCCGAAGCCCCGCCTGATGCAGGCCCACCACCATGTCGCGGTACTCGCGCACGCGGTTCAGCGGGTCGACCGCATACGCCCCTTCCGGCGCCATGAAGTGCACGGGATCATAGCCCCAGTTGTAGGCGTCGGCGTTCTGCACAGCTTGGACGGCTTGCTGCTGTTGCTGGCCGTCGGGCGGATTGGGCGAAAGGGCGCCGGGCGACTGCCAGGCCGACTTGTCTTCGTTCACGCTGCCGAAGTGGAAGCTGGGCAAAAGGTGGACGGAGGTCAGTCCCGCGGCGGCAAGCTGATGCAAGTGACGCATGCCGTCCGTCTTGGGATCGTCGAACGCCATGTACGTGCCGCGCAGCACGGTGGGCACGGTCGAGTCGCCGACGCTGAAGTCGCGAATGTGCAGCTCATAGATGCTGGTGTCGGTCAGGCTGGGGAGGGCCGGCGAGCTCAGGTGGTCCCAACGAGCTGGTTTGGTGGCGTCCGCATCCAGATCGGTGATGCGGGTCATGGTGCCGTTCAGCGAAAGATCGACGGAATACGGGTCCGTGGTCGTGTTCGTGTCGATGGCCCCATCGGCGGCGACGTAGACCTGCGCGCGCAATTGGTAGTAC
>CAXTRU010000191.1:6473-7332 GCA_964246665.1 uncultured Acidobacteriaceae bacterium | reverse complement strand
GGGCGGGCCGCGGGGGGGGCAGTGCCCATGTGGGCGACGGCCGTCGCCAGCGCCAGTGCGATCGTCGTGCCGGCACCGGCGTACCCCTTGCCGTACAACGCCGCCAGCAGCCAGGGAACAATCGTCATGCCGGCCAGCGCCAGCACCAGCGAGACCGCGAGCGACGCATAGCTGCACAAGGCCATGACCCGTTGCGGCGTTTGGCTCTGCTCATGACGGGGGTCCGCCATGACGGCGTAGCTGCCTTCGGTGAGCAGACCGGGCGCCAGAGCGACCATGTTGCGCAGCTGGTTGGCGATGGTAAGAAAGCTGATCTGCACAAGCGTCGTGTCGTTGCGCGCAACCACGGCGCTGAGCCACCAGCCGGAGATGTTGCTGGCGATCAGGCTGCCGAGCTGGATGCCGCCAAAGGTCCACACCTCGCGCAACATCGGCCGGAGCGGCATGGCCTGCACATCCGCGGGCTGGCGCTGCAGCCCCAGCTTGCGGCCAAGCAGCACACAGCACACGACGGCAGCCACAGCCACAAGACCCTGCGCCACTAGCATCGCCTGCGGGTTATGCCGGTGCGCCATAGTGGGCAACAACGTCACCATGCCGAGGCCGACCAGCAACGACAGCACCAGCAGCGCGCCGAGGTGGCGCTGCCCCACAAAGAAGCCGCGCGCGCATTCCAGCAGGATGATGCCAACGGACGAGATCGCCGCCCAACGCAACAGGCCGGTCATCGACGTCTTGCCGACCAGGTGCGCAATGGGCGCAGCGCCCAGCCATAGGCCCACCGCCGCCAGCGCTGCCGAAAGCAGCGACACGATGATCAGCGCACGACGCAGCGTGTAATAACCCGCCGACGAGCGTG
>CAXTRU010000191.1:0-6463 GCA_964246665.1 uncultured Acidobacteriaceae bacterium | reverse complement strand
CCGGAAAACCGTGTCGCCGTGGCACCGATACCCCCGGCAGCGTACATGGAGATCTGGTTCGCCGTTCCGATTGCAAACGAGTACGCGCCGAAGACGCCTTTGCCCCCAAGCCGCGCCGCGAGGATGTTGGCCAGCAGGCCCACACCGCGCTCCACGGCGACGCTGATGCCTAGCGCCGAGGTGCCACCCACCAGATGGCGGGTGACCTCCTGGCTGAGCGGCTGGTTGCCCGTGGGAGCGGGTTCGCCTTCCGCTAATTCGAGTTCAGGGGCGGGGACGGCTACCGGAGGCCACGCCGAAGTATCCCCATCCACGATGGGCGACACTTCGGGCGCAAGGTCCTCGGGAAGCTCGGCGACGGTCGGGGTCATGCAGCAGCGACCGCCTTCCCCGGCTTTTCCTTGCGCTGGTAGCGGTAGTAATCCTTGTAATAGCTGGTCCAGCCTTCGCGCTGCGGGTTGAAGTCATTGAGGATGGTGCCCACCAGCGGGATACCATCGCGGTCAAACAGATCGCGCGCCATCGCCGCCGAGTCCAGCGTCGTCGTCGACGCTCGGAACACCAGGATGACGCCATCGGCCTCGCGGGCCAGGATGCGCGTGTCCGCCATGTGCAGCGCCGGCGGCGAGTCAATCAGCACCATGTCGAAGTTCGCAGACAGGCGGTCGAGCAACTGCGGTAATGCCGGTGAGTGCAGCAGCTCCATTAGCTCTTCTTCGCCGTCCCCCGCCGAGATCACGCTGACGTTTGGCAGCTCGGTGGGGCGGGTGAAGGTCGACAGCGGCACGTTTTTGAGATCGAACTCACCACGCAGGATGTTGCGTAGGCCGACGCCGTTTTCCATCGCAAAGGCATTGTGTAAATTCGGCTTGCGGAGATCGCCGTCGACCAGCACAACGCGCATCTTCGACTTGCTCAGCGCGACGCCGAGGTTTGAGGTCACCGTCGTTTTGCCTTCACCGGCGCTGGGGCTGGCGACCACATAGGTGCGCGAACCCTTTTTCGCCTCCGAGATCAGGATCGACAGCGTGGTATTGCGATACGCCTCGGCAGCCAGCGAGAACTCGTCCTTCCAGTGCGCCAGCGGTGTGGTGTTGGTCGTTCCAGGCAGAAGCGCACGCGGTTGACTGGAGACCGCCGACAAGGTGACCGGCCCCAGCTTGGTAGGCGTGGCGAACTCGCGCAAAGCCGGTATGGTGCCCAGCTCGTGTACATGGAGATAACGCTGCACATCGCCCGGCTTACGGAACACGTTCAGTGTCCGTTCGCGGTAGAACGCAAAGGCCGTGCCCAACAGCGCCCCGACAAAGATCCCAATGCCGCCAGCCACCTTGCGCTGCGGCGAGAATGGGATGGCCGGCGGCTTGGCCGGATCCACAATGCGGATCGTCGCGGCTTGCATCGCGGAGGCAAAGCCTGCCTCCTTGGCGCGCTGCAACAACGTTTGATACAGCTGCTGTTCGGAGTCCAGTTCACTGCGCAGCAGGCTGACTTTGGCCGCACGCTGCAGGTCACTGGACACCTTGGCCAGCTCGGAGCTGTAGGTCACGTTCAGCAGCGCTTCGCGATGGCGGGCCGACGCGAGCTCGTTGTTTTGCCGGGTCAGGCTGGTTGTGTCGGCCAGGCGCATGCCGTCTTCGGCGGCCTTGATCTGCGAGCGAAGCACCTTGATCTTCGGGTTCTCGTCGGTAAGGGAGGGCTGCAGCTTGGCCAGCTGGCCGCGCAGGTCGGCCAGTTGGCTCTCATACTGGCGGTGCGCCGGGCTGTCGAGCACTTCGGGCGTGGTGCCCGCGACCGCCGTGCGGTCCATACCGGACTCGGCCTCTTTGCTGATCCGGTCCGCCTGCGCCTTCACCAACTCATCCTGCAGGGCGCGCAGGCGGCTTTCCCCCACGTTGTTGTTGGGATTCAGCGCCAGGCCGTTGCCGCCCACCGCGTCGTTCAGCTTGTTCTGTGTCTCTTCCGCGCGCTGCTTCACGTCGGCGACCTGCTTGGTCAACCAGGTGCTCGTCTTGGCGGCCTCTGAGCTGCGCGCGGCCAAATCGTTCTCCTGGTAGGTGGTCGACATCTCGTTGCAAAAACGTGCGGCCAGCTCCGGCGACCACGCATCGCAGGTGATCTCCACCAGGCGCGTTACACCCAGCGGCTTCACTTTCACGTTGCGCTCGGCATCCTGCAGGGCCGCCTCATACGGGATGGGCGCCGGATGACCGAGGTGCAAGCCGCGCTGCAAGCGGGATAACAGATCCATGCGCTCGATGGAGGCGGGGTGCTCACTCTCGTTGATGCGCGTCACGGTGTCCCCCAGCGAGGTGTCGCTGTCCAGGAGGCGTATCTGGGTTTGCAGATAGGTGTCCGCTTCCGCGCCGGCGTCGTTGTTGATCTGGTTGACCGAGTGCATGTTCAGGAAGTCTGTATTCAGCTGCCGGAACTCCAGCGACGTATGCGACTCATAGACCGGTACCGTGGTCAGCCCGAACAGCAGGCTCAGCAGCAGCCCTGCGCCGGCAAAGGCCAGCAGCGTCCACTTGTAGCGGCGGACGGTCTGGAGGTACTCCTGCAGCAGCCCCATGGTTTCGGCTTCCGGCTCGATGCCGATGTCGGTGGGGTACATCACGGGTGCTGCCAGAACGCTGGGTTCCGCACCTTGTTCAAGTCGGCGGGGAAATCGCTCTCTCATCTCGTCTCCTCATGCCTGCACTGCCTCGGGGCTGCGCTTGGCCGTTCCAGTTGTGGGGCGTTCCGGCGTTAGCGGTATACGAGTATCCCGGTGGTAATGCCGATGGCCGCTTCGATGGCCCGGCGGGACCCGACCTTGAACCCGCTATGGGGGACAAACAGGATGTCATCCGCGTAGAGCTTCACATCCGGCTCTTTGCCCTGGAAGATCTTGTTCACATCCACCGGGATCAGCGTGTGGTCGCCTTCGCCGTTGGGGTTGGGACGAAGGATCCGCGCATTGCCAGCCGCTGAATCCGGGCCCAACCCTTCCGCCAGGGACACCGCCTCCATCACCGACATGGTCCGGTGGGTGGACAGGACGAAGCCGCCCGCCTTTTTCACGTCCCCGACAACATAGATCAGCTCGCCCTTGGGAACCGACACCACGTCACCCGGGCGCATCATGATGTTGTCATTGGGGTCTTTCAGCTTCAACAGCGCATCCACGGGAATGGACTCCGTGGTGGCCCCGGTTGCGGGGTCTTGTTTTACGTCGCTGCCTTCGAGCTTGCCCCAACGGGCATCCCGAGTGATCAACAGGCTCGGACCGGCATCCGGCTTCAAGCCGCCGCTCAGCGACACAACATCCAACAAGCGCGTCGGCCCGGTGAGCTGGTGAATGCCCGGGTTGCTGACCTCGCCGATCACCGACACCGGCCGGCTTTCCATGCCGGACAGGTTGATCGTGATATCAGGGTCATGGACATACTTGCTGAGCTTGGCCGCAAGCTCGGTGTGGAGCTGGTCGACCGTGAGCCCGCCTGCCTGCACCCGACCTACCAGGGGCAGGTCAATCAAGCCGTTCGGGTCGATCTTGATGGGGGCCTGCGGCATGTCGTCCACATCCGCGACATGGAGCACAATTTGATCACCCGGCCCAAGGACATACTCCTGCGGCTGCTCGGGACGCCGCTGAAGCGTGGTCTGCGAGCAAAGAGATAAGGAACAAACAAGTGCAGCAGTGATAATGCCCAAAAGCCGTTTCATACTAGTTTTCCGATCGTGCAGCTTAATCTTCGCAAAGATGGGCCGGCGCACGTGTCGGCTCTTGCCGACAGGGGCGCGTACAACCCGAGGGGCGACGGCGTGAACTACGGTGAAATCCCAATGTTTCGCCGCTTTTCCGCACGGGAGGGTAAAAGGCTGGTGACAAAATAGATTTGTCTGCGTTACCTTAGTTTTGGTCCCCGCAAGTCTCTCCTGTCTCGATTTGAAACAAAAGAAATCGCAGCGCACCCTTGTGGTGAAGTAGTCTGCGAGTTAGTCTCAATCCAGGATCTTAGCTTCTTTGCTGCTGCAGGATTTATAGTCCCTGTCTCTGGTGCAGGACAGAGGGTGAGCCCTCGTTCTGCTGTGCAGCGGCGCCGCAGCGAAAGGCGTAGGCTGGGGTCCTCATCTTCCCTGACGAAAGGTGAACGGATGGAGGCAGTTCGTCGCGCCCTCGGGGCTCTTCTGCTGAGCGCCATCATCGTTCCCCTGTTCGCGAGTGGCCAAGGCAACGACGCTTCTGCACTGAAGGTGACCTATGGCCCAGGCGGCCTACAAACGTTGGCCTATAACGGCACGACCTTGGAAGACCTGGGCGCCCACCCGGACGATCACCTCTACATAGGGCACATGAAGGCCACGGATTTGACCGGTAAGGTGCTCTCCGGGGGCCAGTATGGCTGGGGCGAGGTCAACAGCGGGAAGGCCTGGGACCGCGGCAGCCAGACGTGGAAGTACAGCTTTACCTGGGGCGCCATCAGCGTCCACTTTGCCCAGAACGGCAACAGTCTCGATATCACGACAACGGTCAGCAACAACCCGAACTCGGGCATTGTGTTCCAGGGCGCGTCGGTGTTTCCAACCGTTCTGCACTTCCCTCGCCTGCCGCAAGGCTTCGGGCAGCCAAATTACCCGCAGCTGGCCGACAACACGACCGCGCCCAGCGTGACCACGGCAGATTGGGGCGCGGGCGAGGTCTCGGCCGTTGTGCCAGAGGCGGCCAGGCCGCTCTACAGCGGTTTCTGGCCCGCGCAGGGCGGCGGCGGTGTCCCCTATGCGCCGGAGATCAGCGGCACCAGTCCTGACGGGCTCGCGACGTTTTTGCCGCACAACGACCGCCCAGTGCGGCCCGGACAGACCGATCGCTACACGGTTTCTCTGCGATTTGCGCCGAGCGGCACACCCGCAGCCACCCTGGCCGCCGACGCATACCGCTCCTGGACGGCCACATATCCCAGCGCCTTGCACTGGCCCGACCGTCGGCCGATCGGGACGGTGTATCTGGCCAGCTCGCCCCCGGGTGGCGGGGATGCGAGCCGACCCGGCGGCTTCCCGACCAACCCACGCCGGTACTTCAACACCGACACCGTGGACGTGAACACGCCGGCGGGCCTTGCCGCGTTTCAGCGCCGCGTGCTGAACCAGGCCACCACCGCCGCGACCAACGCGCGGCGCATGCATGCGCAGGGTGTGGTGACCTGGGACATCGAAGGCGAGCAGTTTCCGCAGGCCACCAGCTATGTTTGCGAACCGGACGCGATCGCACAGATAGCGCCGGAGATGGAAAGCCTCGTCAAGGTCTCCGGATCGCCGTTCGACGGCCAGAAGCTGGACGACGCGTACTTTGCAACGCTGAAGAGGGCGGGTTTGAAGGTGGGTGTGTGCCTGCGGCCGCAGCACTTCACGCTGAGCAGCAACGGCACCGCCCAACAGGTTTACCTGCCTGTCCAGGCTATCCCCGCCGAACTGCTGCGCAAGGCGAAGTACGCGCATGACCGCTGGGGAGCAACGCTGTTCTACGTGGACAGCACCGTTGCCCCGGATGGCGGCGTTCTGCCGGCGGCCATCTTCAAGCAGCTGCAAGCCGCGCTGCCGGACTCGCTGTTCATCCCGGAAGAGACCACGCCGTTGTTTTACGCGTACACGGCGCCGTTCAAGAGCTTCATCGACCTCGGGGCGGTGGGTACGGAGGCGAATGCCCTGCTCGCCTACCCGCACGCGTTCAGTGCGGTGCTGGTCAACGACGCCGATGCCGGCAAGCTCGCCGCCGCGAAAGCGCAGTTGATCGCCCAGGTGAAGCGGGGCGACATCCTGATGGCGCATGTGGATTACTGGCAGGACAACGACGCAACAATCGTCGAAATCTACCGTGCTGCCCATATTGTGGAAGCCCTGGATTCCTTGCCTGCTTTCCCAGGGTCAGAGAAAGCAACTCGGTTTGCTGGAAGTGCCGCGGACACCTGGATCGCGTCTCCGCCTCGCCCCGATGCCTGGGTACCTTTGCAGCACGCTGCCTCAACTTCGGGGAGCAGCGCGCCTCCCGGTAACCGCGCCGAGACGGTCTCGGTACCGTCGTCGCCGTCAGTTCCATAGCGCGCATCTACAACTTCCGTTCCCGTTACGAGACGCAACAGAACGGTTTACCTTTAGCGAGATCGAAGGGAAATAGCGCACGACCAAAACCCCACCACTCGCCCCGGAGAACGTACGTGGAAAAGCCTATCGAATCGGTTCAGATTGTGAGCGACGGCATCGTTGTTCGTTTTAGCGACGGTGTCCTGACCTACTTTCCCCAGGGCTTCTTGCGCGAGCACATTGGGATCGGCTCCAATCAGGTGTTTCTCGACTACGATCCGTGTGAGCCTTCGGCCCCGAAAGAAGGGCATGCCGATTCAGTAACTGCGCTGGATCAGGGCTTAGGGCTAAGGGCTCAGGGGTCAGGGCTGAGGGCTGAGTGCTCTGGGCGCGGGCGGCG
>CAXTRU010000190.1:3213-7342 GCA_964246665.1 uncultured Acidobacteriaceae bacterium | reverse complement strand
GCACCACACCGGGACGTACAACCGCCATCATTTGCGCTCCAAACTGCGTTGGGTTCGTCTTATTGCTGCCAGCATAGACCGTAACGACGGCTTACGCGCAGCAGCTTTCTTGTTTTCTTCGCCTCATTCCCAAAATGGAACTCGCGGCCGGAAGCTTTACTCCACGCCAAAGGCCGACGCCATGCGCCCCAGCCGTTCTTCCAAGGCTGCCATCCGCGCCTCAAGTTCCACAACGCGACCTGCCAGCTCGTCGCGCTCCCCGCTGCGCGAAGCCGAGGCCGATGCCGACACAGCCACCGGTGCCGGGCGCTCAACCGCCGTGTCTTCCACCACCCCGTCCAGCAGGTGACGCCAGCGCGCCTCCCGCGCCCCGGACTGCCGCGCCATGACGCGCACCACTGGCTCTTCGCGGGCAGCCAGCCGTTCCAGGGTGGTCTGCACGGCTGCAGTGTCGTCAAAGCTGTACAGGCGATCCGCGCGCGCCCGCAACTCCGCCGCGGTCTGCGGCCCCCGCAACAGCAGCAGGCAGATCACCGCCACTTCGTCCCGCCGCAGCTGCAGCGGATCCCGCATGCGGTGCTCATATTTGGGCACGCGCGCGTCGGCCAGCACGCGCACCAGTCCTTCGCCTTCCAGTGCAAACAGCGCCGTGCGCACATCCGCGTCGCTCAAGTCCATCACCGGTTCGCGGCTGCTCTTCTGATTGCAGGCGTTCACCAGCGCGTTCAAGCTCAGCGGGTAATACTCCGGCGTCGTGATTTCCTTTTCCATCAACGACCCAACGACACGAGCCTCAACGGCGTTCAGCACCAACATGCCCCCATGCTACCTGCATCGTGGCATGACCCTGGGCAGAGTTTCTTCTGCCCATTGCTAGTCTCAACCTTGGGCTGTGCCGGCGCGACGTGGGCGTTGCTCTCCCGTTTTGAAAGGCTGAAGACGTAAGTGGACCCGCTCAAAACCATCGACGTAGTACCCGGATCGCAACCATTGCCGCCCTTGCGCCCCGGACCTGCCAACCTACACGGCTTTTGTGCGACACAGCCCGTAAAATCAGAAGCAGGATGGCATTTTCCGAACAGTTCGACGTTCTTGTTGTAGGCGCTGGCCATGCCGGCTGTGAAGCTGCAGCCGCTGCGGCGCGCATGGGCCTGCGCACTGCCCTTTTCACGCTCAACCTGGACCTCATCGCGCAAATGAGTTGTAACCCCGCGATCGGCGGCGTGGCCAAAGGCCACCTGGTGCGCGAGGTGGATGCGCTTGGCGGCATCATGGGCGAGGTCGCCGACAGCTGCGGCATCCAGTTCCGCCTGCTCAACACCTCGCGCGGCCCGGCGGTCTGGAGCCCTCGCGCCCAGTGCGATAAAGCGCTGTACCGCACCCGCATGCGCGAAAAGCTCGAATCGATCCCAAACCTCTTCATCAAGCAGGCTGAGGTGGTGGACGTTGTGTTGGATCAGGAATTAGGGAGTGGGGAGCAGGGAGTAGGGAGTAGGAAGAAGGAATTAGGGGTTAGGGAACAGGGATTAGGGAGTAGGAGAGAGGCGTTAGGGAGTAGGGAACAGGGAGTTGTCGAGGCTAGAGACCAACACGTCTCAGACGCCCTCTTCCTGCCTGATGATGGGGCGAAGGCGCGGATCACCGGCCTTAGGCTGCGCGATGGCCGCATGGTCCACGGCCGCGCTGTTGTGATCACCACGGGCACATTTCTCAACGGATTGATCCATTGCGGCGAGCAGCAGTACACCGCAGGCCGTTCCGGCGAACCCGCTAGTGTGCTGCTCGGGGAAGCACTGAAGAAGCTGGGCCTGCGTGAAACTCGGCTAAAAACCGGCACGCCGCCCCGCCTCGATGGCCGCACCATTGACTGGTCGCGCTTTGAAGAACAGCCCGGCGACGCCGATCCCACGCCGTTCAGCTTCCGCAGTCTGCAGGAAGTGCAGGGAACAGGGAGCAGGGCACAGGGATTAGGGAACAGGGGTAGCGGGACAGGGATAGCGGAAACAGAGAGCGAAGCCGTCGCTACTCACCACTCCCCAACGCCTGATTCCTCAGCCCAGTGGCATCCCCCGCTTCGGCAGATCAGTTGCCACATCGCGTACACCACGCCGGAAACACTTCAACTCATTCGTGACAACGTCCATCGCTCGCCCATGTTTACGGGGCAGATCGAGGGCATCGGCCCGCGGTACTGCCCGTCGATTGAAGACAAGATCGTCCGCTTCCCGGACAAGTCGCAGCACCAGTTCTTTCTCGAACCCGAAGGCCTCAACACGCATGAGGTCTACATCAACGGCATGTCCACGTCGCTTCCCATGGACATCCAGGCCGCCATGGTGCGCAGCATCCCGGGCCTGGAGAACGCCGAGATGTTGCGTCCGGGGTATGCCATCGAGTACGACGCCATCGACCCCACAGAGCTCGACCGCACCCTGCGCGTGAAGAAGTTTGAAGGGCTCTATCTAGCAGGCCAGATCAACGGCACCAGCGGCTATGAGGAGGCTGCCTGCCAAGGCCTGATGGCCGGTATTAATGCCGCGCTGTTTGCGAGGCAGGAGATAGGAAATAGCGAGCAGGAAGTGGCAATCAGCGAACAGCGAACGGGCGACCAAACTACCCCAGCCTCCGCAGCCCTATTTACTACTTCCTGTTCCCTGCTCCCTGCCTCTTTCACTCTGGACCGCACCGAAGCTTATACCGGCATTCTCATCGACGACCTCATCAGCAAGGGCACCGACGAACCCTACCGCATGTTCACCTCGCGTGCCGAGTTCCGCCTTCATCTTCGCATCGACAACGCCGACACCCGCCTGACCCCGCACGGTCGCGCCCTTGGTCTCATCGACGACAACGCGTGGGCGCAGTTCCAGGACAAGCAGGCACGCCTTGCCGCGCTCACCACGCTGCTGGAAACGACGAAGCTCACCGAAGCCGAAGCGATTTCCCTCAACGCGACCACTGCTTCCGAGGCTGCGGATCTCCCCACAACGCCTGTGCCTGAGATACCTGAAAGCGAAGCCGTTCTCGCGCCTCACCTCCTCGCTGCTCGTGGCTCGACGAAGCCCGTGGCCACAGCTCCCCAGGCGCTCCCGCAAGGCCCAACGCCACCGCCCTACACACGCGGCGACAAGCCCGCCCAACTCCTCCGCCGCCCCAACCTCACGCTTGAGGCTCTGCTTCCCACGCTGCTGCCTCACATGGAGGCAGTTCCCGCGCTCGCTCCCTGGCTCCGGGCCCTCCGCGCCGCCAACCCCCGTCGTCCTGGGACTTGGACCTCGAGCCCTGAACCCTGCCTTGTCCCTGCCTGGGTGCGCAACGAACTCAAAACGGTCGAAACCACCCTCAAGTTCGCCGGCTATCTCGCGCAGCAACAACGCTCCATCGATCGCCTAAAGCGCGACGAGGCCCGCCACATCCCCAGTTGGTTCGACTACACCCGTGTCAGCGGCCTATCGCGCGAGATGCAAGAAAAGCTCACGCGCATCCGGCCCAGCACGCTTGGGCAGGCAAGTCGGTTACCCGGCGTCACGCCAGCTGCGCTCTCGCTGGTTCAGTGCTTTCTGGAGATTCAGGCCCGCGGCCGTACCGCCTAGCGCCATGGGGTCACGTCGCCGTCGCAAGCGGACTTGCGCGGTTCCCTGCGCCGCTCACTTGTTTTCTTACAAACGCCTATGACACCGCTCGCCGATTGGTCCACCTTTTACGAAGTTCTGGGCTCGGCCAGTGCCGCGCTTACCGGCCTCCAATTTGTCACCATGGCCCTGCTCGCGGACATGCCGATGGTCAGCCCCGACGAAATCGAAGCGGGGGACGCGTTTGCCACGCCCACCATGGTTCACTTTGCCAGCGCACTGTTTCTCGCCGCGGCGGGCGCGGCTCCCTGGGCTACGCTTGCCATACCGGCCGTACTCTGGGGATTGACCGGTGCCACCGGCCTTGTCTATACGCTTGTCGTCGTGCGCCGCATGCGCTCACAGGGCGCGTACGTCCCGGTTCTGGAAGACTGGCTCTTTCACGCAATCTTTCCCTTGCTGGCCTACGCCGGTCTCCTCAGCAGCGGTCCGCTCGCCTTGGTTCACCGTTCAGCCGCACTGGTCGCGGTCGCTGCCGCCGCGCTCCTGGTTCTGCT
>CAXTRU010000190.1:222-3203 GCA_964246665.1 uncultured Acidobacteriaceae bacterium | reverse complement strand
GTCACCTACATCGCGCTTCGGAAGCGACGGCAAAACACACCGTAGCGTGCCGACCAGGTGTACGGCGAAACTGAACGGTCGTGACGACTGCCTCGCTGCCCTTCGACTCGAACTTCAACCACCACTTGAAGTGGATGTTTACCAGTATGGTTCCACTCTGACGTAGCCGACGATGCTACGAGTCTCGCTAACAGCCCTATAGCAGAAAGGCAGAAGAGCCCGGATTGCCGGGCTCTTTCGCTTCCCTTCGAAGCTAGCCTAGTAGTTGAAGTTGACCTCTTCCGCTTCTTCCACGCCGTAACGACGCAGCAGGTTGGGCAGATTTTGGCTGAACGCCGCACGCGGCATCACGGTGTCGCATCCAGCTTCCACGGCCTTGGCTTTCAGGTCGCCCTGGATGCTGGACAGGAAGCCGATGATGGAGGCGGAACGCTTCAGCTTGGTCTTCAGCTTCGGGATCAGCGTGAGCGGCTTGGCATTGGCGTTATTCAGGTCGAACACGATCAGCGCCGGGCGATTCACGGCTTCGCCGCTGGTCAGCTCCGCGATCGCTTCCTTCTCGTTTCGGATGAACGCGACCTTGACGCCTAGTTTCTTGGCCGTCTCCTGCACCTTGGCCGTAATGAAGAGGTCTTCGACGAAGAGATAAATGTGCGTCTGCGCATCATCCGGGATCGGCACCGGCCGTGGCGCGTTGTGATCGATGGGCTGGTTGTCGCCGAAGTGCCCACGCCCGCTACGGCGTCCCCGCATCTGGATGGTCGACGGCGGCGCATCGCCAAACTCGGACGACACCTCGCGGTAGCTATGGTCCATCGGACCTACAAAGCCCCGTTCCTTACCGCCGCCCTGGCCCTTGGTCTTGCGGCCCTGGTGCGAGATCAGGTTGCCGAAGTTGTCAGGCCGTCCGCCTTCGCGCCGGTATGGCCGTTCATAGCCGCCACGGTCACCGCTAAAGGGACGATCGCCGTTGAAGGGCCGGTCGCCACCGCCGCTGCTGAAACCGCTTCCGCCCGAATCAGCAGGGCGGAAGTCGCCGCCGGGTGCGCCCGGACGCCGCTCGCGGTCGCGAAACTTCTTCTTCCAGCGCTTGCCCTGGCCCTGGCCTTGCCCACCGCTGTTGTTCTGCCCTTGCCCGCCGCCGTTGTTCTGGTTCTGCTGGAAGCCGTTGCCGGCTGGCCGGCGCTGTTGCGTCTGCACGGGCGCGCTGGCAGCCAGCGCCAGGCTTTCCCCTTCCATCACGACGGGCACCGCCACCGCAGCAGATCCGCCTTCGGTGGCACCGTTGGCCGTCGCGCCTGATTCGCCAGGCCCAGAGCCGGCGACCTTCTTCCGCTTGCGGCGGCGCCGGCGGCTGCTCTTGCTTTGCCCCATTCCAGGCCCAGGTTGCCCTGCACCGGAGGCATCGCCCTCCGCGCCACCCTCAAATCCGTCGCTGCTGAAGTCGCCTTCGAACGCCTCACCGGAAAAGTCCGGTGTGCCTTCCATTACGTTTTGCTCTGACATTGTTCTGTTACGTCCCCTTGCCTTGACCGGTGGAGCGACACAGGAGACACGCCCTCACGCCCTGCGGCCCATACGGCACGCGCGTGCGCCTGAATCCAGGAAACCCGACCTTTGTTTGCTTTCAAGCGTGTTGCTCGCTCTCGCGTCTGCCCCGTCTCACCGGCGGCGAACCTTTTCAGCGTTCTCTTTGAAGCCCAGCTTCGGCGCAGGTTGGCTCCGAGGGTCGGCCAGGTACATCCATGCCTGCTACACGCAGACGTACGGTCTGTGAACGGCCAAATTGCAACGATGGGTGCTTACCGCCAGCAACCAGGGTTTGCAGGCGCTCCTGACTTCGTTGCGCTTCCTTCCAGTGGTCGGCTTGGTAGGAGTGGCGGCCGTTGCTAAAGCTTCTCGGTCCGCAGCCGCTCGATACGCAGCCGGGTCAGCGCCGCTGAATCCGCTGTTGCGGATGGCGACTACCCTAACGAGACACATCCTACGCTAAGCAGAGGAGTCACGCAACTACAACGTAGGTGTGAAGACCCGGGACGGCTGCTTTGGGAAGACCGCTGGCCATTCCCCCTCCCCGAGGAATGGCCGGCAGCTCCCCAACGGCCAATCACTGGCCTCCTGAATGAGCTCTTGCGAGCCCGGCCCGGCAAGTGGCACCCATCATCGGGGCGTCTCTTGTTCTTGCCGAGGTTGAAGATCGGCGGCCGGTAACCCTTCCGCGATCTGACGTCTTGCATGAAGCAATCGGCGTGCCAAACAGAGCCGGGCATAACTCGCGGAAGTACTGCGTTCCGGGCGTCGAGCTTGTGTTCGGCCACCATAAATCCATATCCACAACGCACAGGGTCTCTGAATTTTTGAAGCCGCGCGGGAGGTTGCCCGCGCGGGCGTCTGGCCTCCTATATAATTTCGACAGCCGGGTAAGACCGTGCGCTCGCAAGCAAGTCGCGCCAACTGAGCTGTCTGGGCGACACATCCTTTGCGCGCCGTTCCTGTCCCCGGCTGCTGCAGCCGAGCGGGTTCCCGCATCATGCGGCACATCTCACCTCCAAAACAAAGCTGTAAGGAGCTACACACACCGCATGAATCGTAAGTTGCCTCTTGCCTTGGCGATGGCCTCGGCCCTTGCCGCTCCCAGCCTGTTTGCCCAGACCACCCCGGCCACGGCTCCCGCAGCAGCTGCTGCTCCCGCGGCAGTGCCGCCGCAAGCTATCCCTGCCAAGATCGCGATCATCGATGTGCAGGCCGTCATCGTGAACACCAATGAAGGACAGCGTGCCTTCGGGGAAATCAATAAGAAGTACGAGCCCCAAAAGAGTAAGATCGAAAGCGAAGGCGCCGAGATCCAGAACCTGCAGAAGCAGGTGCAGGCTTTGCCCGCGAACACCAGCGACGAAGAGCGCGCAAGCCGCCTGAAGACGATCGACACGAAGGAAAAGCAGCTCCAGCGTGACAGCGAGGACGCTCAGAACGCCTACAAC
>CAXTRU010000190.1:0-212 GCA_964246665.1 uncultured Acidobacteriaceae bacterium | reverse complement strand
GATGTACCAGAAGGTCGGCCAGGCTGCAGTGAAGTACGCGCAGGACAACGGTTTTACCGTGATGCTCAACGTCGGCGGCAACCAGCAGGCCCAGGCGCTGAACCCGGTTCTGTGGTGGCAGCCGTCCACGGACATCACGCAGGCCGTGGTGAACGCCTACAACGCGAGCTCCGGCGTTGCCGCTCCTCCGCCGTCCGCCCCCAGCCCGACCC
>CAXTRU010000189.1:0-7344 GCA_964246665.1 uncultured Acidobacteriaceae bacterium | reverse complement strand
CCTTTACGTACTCGCGCACTTCGCGCTCCATCCGCCGCTCAATCATCATGCGGCGGTACTCATGGTTGAGGCGAAGCGACGGCACATCCTCATCGTTCAGGACTACGACCCAGTCGTCGTCACGCTTCACAAAGCTCACATCGGGCTGGATGGAGCGCGTTGTCGCCTCATGGAAGCGTGCGCCCGGCCGCGGGTCCAAGGTACGGATCAGCTCCCCGGCAGCGGCGACTTCGCCGACCGGGCGCCGGCATACGCGCGCCAGCTCGCGCAGATCTCGGCGCTGCAGCAGCGGCAAGTGGCCGCTGACAATAACCTCGGCCGTCTTTACGAGGGCGACATCCGTGGCAGGCAGATCGGCCGCGCCTGGCCTGCGCTCGCGCAAGGCTCGCAGCTGGGTCGCAAGGCACTCTCGCAGGTCGCGGGCACCGATCCCGATCGGGTCCAGGCCAAGAAGCACGCAGCGCGCCGCCTCAAGGCATCGCAGCCCCTGCGCCTCGTTTGCCCACAAGACCTCCATCCCCAGGCCGAGCAGCTCTTCCTCGCTCGCCGTAAGGTAGCCGTCCTCGTTCAGGTTGCCGATCAGCAGCTCAACCGTGCCGCGCTCTGCGGCGCTCAGGCTCAAGGCGCCGACCTGCCACATCAGGTGGTCCGTCAGGGTGTTGGGGGCGGCTAGGAACTGCTCAAACGAAGGTTTATCGTACTCCTCAAACGTAGACGGGCTGCGGTACCCGGGATCGAGGTACTCCTGGAAGTAGCTGCCAAAATCGACCTCATCGAAGGGGTCTTTCTCCGTCCGCTCGCTTTCAACCGCGACCTCCTCGGCCGTTCGCTCCCGGTCGCCCTCACGGCCACTGCGCTCCTCCAGGGGTTCTACGCTTGGGTCGATCTCTTCCAGGATGGGATTTTCGACCAGCTCGTTGGCGATCATGTCCTTGAGCTCGAGATTGTTGAGCGCAAGGACGCCCACCATCTGCACCAGGCCGGGGGTAAGCACCTGCCGCTGTGTGAGCTTTACGTTCAGTCGTGTTTGCAGCAACGTCTCTGACTCCGGAGCCCGCTCGCGGCGCGTGCTGTGCTCAACGCGCTGCCCGCCACACCTCGGGTACTTGAGGGCGTGCCTGCAGTCTACTCCGAATTTTCTTGTGATCTATGCAACGAAAGAGCAGTTTGGGCACCAAATTGCTTACTTGTGCGTCACATCGCGGTTCGGGAATCCTACTCGGTTCCAGCGGCCCCACCGCGGTCCTCACCCAGCTGAAAGTTCTCGCCAAGGTAGATGCGTTTCACCTCCGGATCACGGCCGAGCGCGCCGGGTGTGCCAGTGCGGAAGATCTTGCCGTCGTTGATGATGTAGGCCCGCTCCGTCACGCTGAGCGTCTCCCGGACATTGTGGTCGGTGATCAAAATGCCGATGCCCTGCGCCTTCAGATCGAAGATGATCTGTTGAATCTCAAGCACGGCGATCGGATCGATACCGGAAAACGGCTCGTCGAGCAAAATGAACGCGGGTTCAATGGCCAGGCAGCGGGCGATCTCTACGCGTCGCCGCTCGCCGCCGGAGAGAGCAAAGCCCTGCGTCTTGCGCACATGGCCCAGGCTCAGCTGGCTGATCAGCGTTTCCGTCCGTTGCCGGCGCTGCTGCCAAGTTCCGTGTTGTGTTTCCATTACAGCCAGGATGTTGTCTTCCACTGTAAGTTTTCGGAAGACTGACGGCTCCTGCGGCAGGTAGCTGATGCCATGGTCGCGGGCGCGCAGGTACATCGGCGTACGTGTGATGTCCGTGCCCTCGACGACGATCCGCCCAAGGTCTGGCCGCACCAGTCCCACGATCATGTAGAAGGTCGTCGTCTTGCCGGCGCCGTTCGGCCCCAGCAGGCCGACGACCTCACCTTGCCGAATCTCCAGGCTCACGCCGCGCACGACCTGCCGCCCGCCGTACGCCTTGCCGATCTCTTCCGTTGCCAGTGTTCGCATCAGGTGTCTTGCTACGGCCTCTGCTTCAGGTCGGTCTCGGTGTGTACCCGTGTGCCGCCCAGCGCCTTGGGTCCGTTCTCGGTGCCAGCCACCACGATCGTACTATCGCTGTTCCGGAACAGCAGGGTTGCCCCGGTCACCAGGCTGCCCTGCTCGCCCATGACGCGCGGCGGCTTGCCAGGTGCGCCGGTCAGGACGAAGCTGTCCGTTGCCGCTGTGTAGGTCAGTTGCTGGCCCACCCCGGTCCGGCCAACCTGGCTAAGCTTCACGTCCCCGAGCAGCACCATGCGCTCCAGGCTGCCGCCCAGGTCCGGTCCCGCCGTGGTTGTCACATCCTGCTTCGATTGCGGAGCGTGCAGCGTCGCCGTTCCGCGATCGGCGGAGATCTCCCCCAGCACACCGGATAGCCGAACGCTGCCGGTGAAGACGGCGTCGTGGTGCAAATCGTCGTAGTCCATGGTCGCGGCGCTGACGCGAACGGCCGAGCGGGCGGCATCCGGCACCGTGTTGTTGACCGTGCCCTCAGTGTGGGGCTTCTCCACAGTTGCACCCTCCCTGGCCAGCTTCGGGACCGTTGGTGCGGGAGTATCTTTGGCGTTGTCCGTGGCAAAGATCGCGCGAACCAACCCTCCCGGCGCAGCGGGTCGTGCGGACATCCCGTGCTGCCGCTGGTCCAGCGTGATCTTGTCGGCCAGTACCTGTGACCCGCCCTGCCATAACTGCGCCGGGCGACCGGTTTCGCCGAAAAACTCCGTCAACCCCGCCGTGTGCAGCAGCCGCGCCCGGTTGGCCAGCACGTGCGTGGCAGGGCTGCCGTTCTGGCCCAGGCTCGTGGCGACGACCCCACCGGTGGCCTCGGCGTCGCCCGTGGCTTGTTGCAGGACAATCTGCGCGGCCTGAACGTCGCCCTGCAGTTGTTGCACGCTGGCCCGCCCTCCCGGCGATGCGGTCAAGGTCAGCGTCTTGGCTGCCCCGGAATACTCGGCTCGGTCGGCGTGCCCGGTGCTCTTCTCGGGTTCCCCGCCAGCCTTGGCGCTTGGCATTGCGCCCGCCTTCGGCACCGCCCAGGAGATCACCTCGACGTTCCCGGTCTGGACCGCAGAGGAAACCTGCTCCGCCGAACCCACTCCCTGACCAACACTTGAACCAGCGCCTGAGCCACTTGCCGTAGCTGGGGCGAGGGTGACGCGCAGCGTGTCGCCCGTGCTCTGCTGCCGGCCGCCGTCGTCAGCTACCTGCTCCAACCGGGTATGCCCCGCGCCGGTCAGATCCTGGATCACCGCCCGGCCCTGCGCTCCTGGACCAAACGTTGCGAGAAGGTCATCCCCGCTGATGTCGCTGCTTCCCTGCCGTGCCGCGCCGTTGCCTGGCTGTCTTGCGGAACCCACCTGCGCCTGCCCGGTCAGGTGCACATGGTGCAGCACAGACCTTCGACCGGAGGTGCCGCCTTCGGGCATGAAGTCAGCCTGCATCCGGTCGGCAGCCAGGTGCCGCTGCACCGTTCCATCCGCAGCCACCGCGCTTCCCGTGAAGCGCACCGCGCCCTCCGCCAGCACGCCGCTCAGCAGACCTTCCGGCGTCCACGCCAACTGCAACGTCGCCGCAGAACCCTGGCCCGGACGCGCGCGATCGGTATCGGCAAAGCGCACCCCGGTGAACAACCTGGCCTGCTGTGCCCGGCTATCGCTGCCGAAAACCGCGGTCAGCTGCGGCGCGGCGATCGACCGCGTGCCCGTGTGCATCTCCACCCCACCGTTCGCCTCCGCGGCTTGCAGCGAGCCGTCTTTGCGCAGATGCAACAAGGCATGCGCCGCGCGGGCACTTCGCTCGCCAGAGGACATCACAGGGGTGACCAGATCAGCGGTGTTCGCGGTCCGGTTCAGCTCGGCGTGGGCCGCGTGGAGCTCAAACGGGGCGTTGCGCACCGTACCCGTCATGCGCACGTCAGCCAACAGCCGCACCTCACTCTGCGCCGAGTCGAACTCTGCGCCACGCGACGTGCAGGTGATACCGCCATAGCGAAACTCGGTCTCTTCGCCGGTCGCGGCCAGGCCCATTTTTCGCAGGTACACCACACCGCTGGTGCGCACGTGGATCACACCGGGATCGTCGACCGTCTCGTCTTGCTGCTCAAAGCTGAGGTTGGGCCGCGACCCGGCTACCGGCGCCTTGCCGCCCGGCTCCGGCGCCTGGAGGTCCATGTGCACTTCGCCGACCGCCCGGGCTACACCCTCATCCTGGTCGTACTGGAATTCCTTTCCATAGATGCGGTCATCCCGGCCCGGCTCGCGTCCATACAGGATCAGGACGGCGTCATGCAGTGCCCACTTGTTCTTGCCCATGGGCGTCGCCTTGGACGCATGCAAGGTAAAGACGGTCCGTCCCTTGCTGGACTGCGAGTACGTGAAACCATTGGTTTCTTGCCGCAGGTTCACGCCGCTGCGCGCCAGGATTCGCTGCCAAATTTTGCCCGCACGGTACCGCGCCAGGCCAAAGAACCCCGCCAGCACGCCCGCCAACATCAGCACGCCCACCAGCAACACCCACCGAAGCCTCGTCGCCGACCAGCGCATGTCCTTCCATCCTAAGCGGACACGGTGCTTCGCGCGTGGCGGCTGCGATGCTGGAAGACTGACGATACGCGACGACGCCCGCCCTGAAACGCCGCCTCGCCCCAAGCATCCAATCCCAGTTATGGCCGACCAGCTTTATCTCAGCCTTTGGTATCCCAACTTTCGCTTCGCCGCGCTGCCGTCTGCCCTGCAGGCGGTGATGCGCCACTTCGCGCAGGTCGCCTCAGGCGGCAACGCCAGCAGCGCCTACAACCGCGTGGTAGCCGCGACGGCCTACCCGCTCGACTGGACCGAGTCGCCCACCTACCAACGCATCTTCGTCAACGACGACCGCGCGCAGGACAACCCCGACACCGAGGCCTCGCGCATCGAAAACGCCGTCCCCGAAGCTACTGAACAGCTCCACGAAGACACCGCCTACGAGTTCGAAATGCGCTGGGGCCTTTGGCTTCCCGAGTCAGTTTCGGCCGCCGCGGATGCCGATCGCGATGCACTGGAAGACGAAGATGATGACACCTTCGAGGACGCACAACTGGATCGTACCTGGCGTCTGGAGCCGACCCGCGTCCGCATCACCGGCTTCGGCCCGGACTTCGATCACGGCACCTACGAGACCAACGGCCACATCCGCGTCGACTTCGGTCTCGACACCCCGTTCACACTCGACGACGAACTCGTGGAGACGGGGCTGGATCGCGATGCGACGATCCGCATCCAGCAAAACGTGGAGAAGCTCCTAGCGTTCACGCTCTCCGTCGAAAAGAAGTGCGGCATCTCAAGCCGCCTCCTCTGGACCGAAAGCGGCGAACCGCTGGCCGAAAAACTGATCGCGCGCCTGCAACGTCTCAATTAGGACTCGCACGAGACACTGGGTACGTTCAAGTCCGCTCCCGTTCTCTAATCGCCAGACCTGATAGCGGACTGCCGTCGCTTTCTTCACCGAAGCTCGCGGGTGCCCGACGGGCACTCACGCTCGGAACCGTGGTCCAGTAGCCTCATAGACGCCATCGTTCGGCAAACAGACCTAGATACCGGCAGCCACAGTCTCTTCTTGACATCTATGCTCCTCGGCAGGGTACCCTCCTTCTACCTGCCTGGTCACCCCTCGGAGCAAGCATGCCCCTCACCGCCGATCCGGACGTGGAGACCTTCACCGCCGGTGCCCCTGACCGCCCAAATCTCCGCTGGTTGGTCTGCTTTTTCCTGTTCGCGGCCACCACCATCAACTACATGGACCGCTCGGTCCTGTCCCTGATCGAACCTTTGCTGCACCTGCCGTTTATGGGCTGGGTTCCGGGTCTCGACGCCAAGTTCCAGGTCGTCTATCACCTCAACTACGGCCACATCGTTGAGACGTTTCAGATTGCCTACGCCGTCGGCTTCCTGATCGCCGCGCCTTTTATCGACCGCCTCGGCACCAAGACCGGCTACGCTCTCGCCATCACCGTTTGGGCGCTCAGCTCGCTCAGCCACTCGCTCGTCATTTCCGTGGCTGGCTTCTGCGTCGCGCGCCTCTTTCTCGGTCTCGGCGAATCCGGCAACTTCCCTGCGGCCATCAAGGCCACCACCGAGTGGTTCCCCACCGACGAGCGTGCCTTCGCCACCGGCCTGTTCAACTCCGGCGCAAACGCCGCCTTCTTCATCGCTCCCGCCTTGCTGCCTTTCGTGACCAACCGCTTCGGCTGGCGCGCTGCCTTCGTCTGCACCAGCTCCCTCGGCGTCTTCTGGCTGGTGGCCTGGCTGCTCTTCCCCTACAACCGCCTCCGCCGCGCCAGCAGCACCACCCAGGAGAACCTCGCCCACGTTCTCCCCCGCGCGACGGGCTGGCCGCTCTATTCCGGCATTCTGCGCAACCGCGGCCTGTACGCCTTTGCGGTCGGCAAAGGCCTCACCGACCCTGTTTGGTGGTTCTACCTCTTCTATCTGCCCATGTTCCTGCACGACAACTACGGCCTGGACCTCAAGGCCGCCTACTGGCCCATCGTCATCGTGTATGCCGTGTCATCGGTCGGCAGCATCGGGGGTGGCGCGCTCTCGGGCGCCCTCATGAAGCGTGGCAACAGCGTCAACGCCGGCCGCAAGCTCACCCTGTTGCTCATGGCGGTATGCGTGCTGCCCATCGTGTTCGTGCCGTACATGCACGTCCTCTCGCCGCACAGTCCCTGGCCTGCCGTGGGCCTGATCGCGCTGGCCGCCGCGGCTCACCAGGGCTGGTCCGCCAACCTCTACTCCACCACGACCGACATGTTCCCCTCCACGTCCGTCAGCACGGTGGTGGGCTGGGGAGGCGCGGTGGGCTCGCTTGGGGGCGCGCTGTTCACCTGGCTCGTGAGCCACTACTTCGCCCTGCACCCGTTGCCGATCTTTGCCCTTGCCGCCACGGCCTATCTGCTTGCGTTGGGAATCTTTCAGCTCCTTGTTCCGCGCCTCGGTGCACCCACCGGCCCGGAGATCCTCATCGGCGTCGCCTAAATCACGTGCATTCAACGTATCGGATGGCGGAAGTCCGCCCCTTGCCCATACACAAAAGCTCCGCGAGCTACCGCGAGATCCCTTCCAGCGGCGAACTCGCACTGGCATACAGCTTCTTCGGCATGCGCCCGGCGAGGAAGGCTTCCCGCCCCGCCTCAACGCCCTTGCGCATCGCCGACGACATCAACACGGGGTTCCGGGCGCCCGCCATCGCCGTGTTCAGCAGCACGGCGTCGAAGCCCAGTTCCATGGCCAGCGCCGCGTCACTTGCCGTCCCCAACCCCGCGTCGACCACCAACGGCACCTCGGTGATCAACTCACGCAT
>CAXTRU010000188.1:0-7350 GCA_964246665.1 uncultured Acidobacteriaceae bacterium | reverse complement strand
CGTCGCGGGCGCCTGGAACGACATGAATGAGCCGGCGGTGTTCGAGACGCCGAGCAAGACCATGCCGATCGACAATCTCCATCGTATTGCGAGTGACGATTTCGCGCCACGCACGGCACCCCATGCCGAGATGCACAACGTCTACGGCATGGAGAACACACGCGCCACGTTTGAGGGGCAACTCGCACTGCGGCCCAACGAGCGCCCTTTCGTTATGACGCGTGCCAGCTACGCCGGCGGCCAGCGCTACAGCGCCACCTGGACCGGCGACAACAGCTCAACCTGGAACCACCTGCGGATGACGGTGCCGCAGCTGGTGAACCTTGGGCTCAGCGGCTTCTCCCTTGCGGGTGCCGACGTGGGCGGCTTTGCAGGCTCGCCCTCGCCCGCGCTGCTGACGAAGTGGCTGGAGATCTCGGCCTTCCAACCCATCGATCGTGACCACTCCGCCAAAGGCACACGTCCCCATGAGGTTTGGGTGGACGGACCGGAGCAGGAGGCGATTCGGCGGCGCTACATCGAAGAGCGCTACAAGCTGATGCCCTACCTGTACACCGTTGCAGAAGAAACCTCGCGGGATGGCCTACCAATGAACAGGTCCCTGTTTCTGGAATTTCCCCACGCAAACACCGATGGAGAACCCTTCGACAGCGCAACGGGCGGAAACGAATTTATGCTGGGCAGCAATGTCCTGATTGCCCCCAATCCCTCTCCCGAGGAGGTCGCGCCCTACACCGTCGCTCTCCCCCCGGGAACCTGGTACGACTACTGGACGGGCGAGCGCTACGTGGAGCGGCAGCCAGGCGGCGCTTTGGATTTGGAACAGCGCGACGCTGTTTTAGCCCGCAAACAGCTCAGCATCTCGCCGACGCTGGAAAGCCTGCCGGTATACATACGGGGTGGAAGTGTTCTTCCCCTGGCGCCGCTCGTGCAAAGCACCGCAACTACTCCTGACGGTCCGCTGACGTTGCGGGTATATCCGCTTGCAACGCAAGGCTCCACGCCGAGTAACGCTTGCGAGGGCGATGTTTACACCGATGATGGCCATAGTTTCGACTATCGGCACGGCGCGTACGCGCGCGTACACGTCACCTGTGCCGCAGGGCCTGATGGATCGCTCCAGATCAGCATCGGCAAACAAGAAGGCACCTGGAAGCCGTGGTGGAGTGCCTACCGCGTCGAAGCGGTAGGTTGGTCCCCCACACAGAAAGTGGCCACGGTGGCAGGCAAGCCTGTCCAGCTGCAGCAGGTGGGCGGCCTGTGGGGCATCACGACACCACGCAGCGCGGACGGAGCCATCATCGAGTTCAGGTAGGGGGGAAATATTCAGACGTTGTCCTCTTCCCCCTCCCCTTGCCCGCCGCATGCTGAAGCGAACGCGCTCTGTTACTTCGGGAAGCTGGTGACCTTGGGCGTGACGCGAGGCGAGGCGGTGGTGGCCGCCGCGCCGGTGTTGTCGATCACGTGCGTGATCTCTCCCAGGTTGTCGAGGGCCACGGTGATCATGTGCTGAAACAGGATGCCTTGCGTTGTGGGAACCTCGATGGCGCGGGTGAGCGTGACCTCTGGATGACGAAACACGCTGTACACGCCGAGGCCAAAGGCCTGGTGTGACTTCACATTGTCGCTGACCTTATAGGAGGCCCAGCCGTTGGCGCCGGGGCCGCTGGTCCAGCTCGTTTGGTTGGGTGGGTCGTACGGGATCTCGGACTGGTAGAAGAAGACGCGGCCATGTTCGCCATTCCAGAGCACCTGATACTGCTGGTGGTGCTCCACAAAGAGCCCGTAGACCGTGACGTGGCTGCCGTTAACGACGAGGCCGTTTTGACTCGTATTCTCGGCCCAACCGACGCCTTTGCCATGGTCCGCACGCCAGATCCAGGTGTGGTCCACGATGACGTCGTTGCTGTTAAGTGTGAGGTTGGCGACGGTTTTGCCGACAGCCGCGCCGCCCACGCGGAAGAAGACATCATGCAGGGAGATAGGGTCGGCGATGTGGCGCGTAGAAGTGGCTTTGTCGCCGATCTGCAGCAGCACGGGAGAGCTGGTGGCGCCGGCATCGAACAGCAGGCCGGAAACAGTGACGCCGTCGACATCCGCAACGGTCATGGCCGCGGTTCCCTGCGTGGGGTGCAAAGTGGCGAAGCCGAGACCAAAGATCACGGCGTCTTTGCGCGTTACGCGAAGGGGCTGGTCGAGGTCGTACGTGCCGGGTGTGAGCAGCAGGTCGCGACCTGCGCTGAGTGCGGCGTTCATGGTGGTCGCGGTGTCGCTTGCAGGGCGCGCGATGTAGAAGTGCGTTAGCGGCACGAGGCGGCCGGGCGTTCCGCCGGTGTGCCAGGTAATGCCTGCGGTATCGTGCGTGAGCGCGGGGACGCAGATGTTGTATTGACCGCTGCGATCGACCTCAAGGAAGGGCTTTTCCCGAACGACGGGCGTCTTCGCGAGCTTGGTGTAGGGCGGTTCAGGCCAGTTGCCTTGGGGTGGATGGTCGACCCCGACAAAGACCATATTCCAGTTGGAACCGGTCCAGCTCTTCCATTCGGCGTTGCGCGAGATCCACTGCTGTTGGGAGCCGGAGTCGACGTTGCCGTCGATGAGGCTGTCAGAAAGCCAGCCGCCGCTGGCCCAGCCGCGATGCTGATGCAACACCATGTCGCCGGCGACGTGCATGCGGCGGAACGACACGGCCTGCGACACGGCCCACTGCAGCGTGCCGCCGGTCGGTGTAACAGAGAACCCTTCAGCGCCGCGCCAGAAGGTGGTGGTCGCGTTGTTGTGGCCGAGCGCGGCATCCGCATGCACGTTGCCGGTGATGTGCACGTCATCAGGGCTGTGGCCAAGGCCGAGCACCTGCGTGTAGAACCCAACGGGAACGTCGAGCTTGTAGGTGCCGGGGGTAAACAGGAAGGCGTAACGGCCTGTGCCGAACTCGCTGTGCTCCTGCTGCGCGTAGACCTCGTCGATCTTGGCTTGCATGGCCTGCGGCGGTGTCGCGGGCGTGAAGACAAAGACGTTGGGGCCGAAAGGGGAAGACGGTGTGGCTTGCGGTGTTTGGGCGTTTGCGGCGACTGCTGCAAGACAAAGGAGGGAGCTTGCGGCGAGCGCTTGCAGGCGCTTCAAAGGAGAGATCACAGGGCACCTTGAACGAACGAAGTCAATCGCTTGTTTTGACACTATAGCCCTGCCGCGTATGCCCCGGCGAGACGTAGGCGCGCGTCGGTTGCGACAACCCTAGCGCAGCGTCTCCGCTTTGGGGGTGTCGCCCTCTTTGAGGCTGTAAAAGGTGTTCGCCGCGATGTCATGGAACGTCTGCTGTTTGCCGTCCGGCCAAAGAACTCTCACCTCGTCCAGGCGCGCAGCGGAGCCGAGACCGAAGTGGAGACGGAGATCGTTTTGCGAGAGATAGCTGCCGCCGCTGAGCACTTCGCTCATCTGCTGCGTGGCGCCGGTTCGGACGAAGACGCGGGCGTTAAGGGCGAGGCGGTTCGACGGTGAGCCTTCCAAACGGAAGCTGACCCAATGATTGGCAGGGTCAGGTCGCGTTTCTAGGATTATGGGCTCGCCGACCAGGTTCTCGATGACGACATCAAGCCTGCCACGGTTGAACAGATCGCCCACGGCTAGGCCGCGGCTTACCTGCGGGATCTGTATCGCGGCGCCGGTTTGTTGGCTCACCTCGCGAAAGCTGCCGTCGCCGTTGTTCCAGAACAGCAGCTTGGGTTCGCGGAAAGCGGTACCGATTTTGACCGTGTCGACCTGTGGGTAGACATGGCCGTTGACGAGGATCAGGTCGAGCAAGCCGCGGTTGGCGGTATCGAGAAACGCATCGCCCCAGCCGACATAGGGCGTTGTGGCTTGCGCGACGTGCGCGGTGTGGGCGACATCGGTAAAGTTCAGCGCGCCCTCGTTGCGGTAGAGCACAGCGTAGTCGTCGCTGAAGTGCGAGATGGCGATGCTCTGGCGGCCGGTGCGGGTGTAGTCACCCAGGGCGATCCCCATGTTGGCCTGCTCGCTGCCGTTCTCGCTCAGCGCGACCCCGGCCTCGTTGCCGATCTCCTTGAAGTGCCCGTTGCCTTCGTTGTGGTATAGGAAGTTGGGCTCGCCATCGTTGGCGACGAGGAGATCGAGCTTGCCGTCATCATCGAAGTCAGACCACACGGCGCCGAGACCGAAGGAGCCCTGCAGATCGTTGACGCCGGCCTTGGCGCTGACCTCCGTAAAGGTGCCGTCGCCGTTGTTGTGATACAGGCTATCGGGCGAGCCCTTGAGGCCGCGTGGGCCGCACTGCACCGCGATCTCATGGTACGTGCAGGTCTTGGCGGAGCCGAAGCTGGGCAGGCGTTCGAGATCGAGATCGACGTAGTGCGGCACGAAAAGATCGACAAAACCGTCACCGTCGTAGTCGCCAAAGGTGACGCCGGTGGCCCAGCCTCGGTCCTGCGCTAGGCCTGAGGTTTTGGTGATGTCCTTGAAGGTGCCATCGTGATTGTTGCGGTAAAGCACGACGCCGCCGAAGCAGCTAACAGCAAGATCGGGCCAGCCATCGTTGTCGATATCACCGACCGCCACGCCCATGGCCCAGCACGGGAACCCGACGCCGGCTTTGTCGGTCACATCAGTAAAGGTGCCATCGTGGTTGTTGCGGTACAGCGCACTGCGGGCTGCTTTGCCGCCCTTGGCCATCGCAACGCTCGGGGCGTTGGTGAAGAAGATGTCCGGCCAGCCGTCGTGGTCGAAGTCGATCAAAGCAACACCGCCGCTCATAGACTCAACAATGTACTTGGCTTCAGGGCTGGAAAGATGCGTGAAGTGGATGTGGGTGGAGGCGGTGATATCGACAAGCTGGGGCACGTGCGCAGGAGCGGCCGCTTGCTGAGGTTTGGCGATACGCATTAGCAGGAGCGCCATCCCCGCCGCGAAGAAACAACGCGTGCTATGGCTTGGCATGGTCGGGCTGCGGCGCACTCGCACGCGCGTCCTGGTAGACCGTGCGGAGCTTGTCTTTCAGCGCCTTCAGGCGTTCGTATTCCGCGATCTCGTGCTTGGCATCCTCGGGGCGATGCAGGCGGCGGTACACCGCACTGAGCCGGTAGTGGGCCAGCACGCTGGTGGGGTCTTCCTGCAGGGCTGATTGCAGCAGCGGCAGCGCCTGTTCCGGCTTGCCGGCCTCGGTGTACTGGTATGCGAGGCCGACCTTGGCATCGACGAAATCAGGTTGTGCGGCGAGAGCCTGCTGATAGCGGGCAATCGCGCCGGCATGGTCGCCGGTGTCGCCCAGCAGATCGCCAACACGCGCCAGGGCCGCAGCATCGGTCGGCTGCTGCGCGATGGCAAGCTCGTATTCCTTCTTGGCTTCAGCCTTTTCTTCAGGATGCTCGGAGTTATGCAGCATCTCCGCCAGCTCGAAATGCCCACCGGGGAGGTTAGGGTTGAGCTTCAGGGCCTCGCGCATGTTGGTGATGCCCGCAGCGTTGTCCTTGTTGTGGATGTCCTCATGGGCAATAGCTTGGTGAAACTGCGCGGAGTTGGGCGCGGCGAGGGAAAGATCAAGCAGCGACTCCGCGGCAAGATCGGTGAACACGCGATACGCGGCATACAGCACCTCAGGGTCCGCGGGGTAAGCGGCCTTCAACTGGTTCACGGTCTGGGTGGCTGCGGGCAGATCGCCCATGGCGGTGTCCACCTCCACGATCTCGAGGCCTGCCTGCTTACTGACCTTGGGATCCTTCAAGGTAGTGAAAGCCACGCCGAGGGCTTGCCGCGCGTCCTGAAGATGACCGCTGCGGTGCTCGCAGGAGCCCAGCAGCATCTGCACTTTACTTTGGGTGGGATCGAGCGCGAGACCGGCGCGCAAGTGAGGCTCAGCGGCTGAGATCTTCCCGGAAAAGTAGAGCAGCACCCCAAGATTGGTCTGCGCCTGCACGTTGTTGGGGTCGAGCGCGACGACCTTTTCCAGCTCAGGGATGGCGAGCTCGGGATGCTTCTGCGCAAGGTCCCGTTGCGCTGTGCGCAGATGTTCACCCGCCTGGCCCGCTGTGTTATCTGTCGCCTGCCCATGAACCATAGCGGTCAGCAGCAGAAACGCGAGCGAGGGAGAAGTCCATGTTTTGGCGAACATCGCTAGCTTCATTCTATCGCTCGGGTTCAAGAAAAGAGGGCAGCCGAAGCTGCCCTCCTTGGTTTGTGAAGGTGATCTTGCCGTACAGCTGCATCGTGCGGCCACCCACAGTGACGCCGTTGATGACGGCGGACGATGCGGCGTTTTGGGAAGCGCTGGGACTGATGGCGTTACTGCCGGACTGTCCGAAGCTGGGATGGTTGAGGACATTGAACGCCTCCCCACGAAGCTCGAACTTGATGCCGCGCTCGGGATAGACATCGAAGGTCTTCCCCAAAGCGGCGTTCATATCCGTCAGGTCTGGACCGGTAACGATGTTGCGGCCCGCGTTGCCATAGGTTCCCGCAGCCGGAACAGCGAAGGCGGCGGTGTTATACCACTGCTTGAGGCGGGAGTAGTTGCTCCCGGACTCATGCCAATCGCCGACCAGGTTCGGGAACTGCGTATAGCTTCCCGAGCCGTTGTACGACGTGTTGTTGTTGCCGGTGGTGATGCCCATCGGATTGCCAGTTTGCGCAACGAACGTGCTCGAAAGCCGCCAACCGCCGATCACTTCGTCCAAGATCCAGCTCTTGTTCAGGAACATAGCTCCCTTGCCGAAGGGCAAGGTGTAAACGACGTTTCCTTTAATCGCATGGCGGATGTCGAAGTTGGAGCGGCCGTAGTTGGCCGCCGGGTCGTAGGCGTACTGGTAGTTCTGGTAACCCGCACGCGCTCCCCAACCGGAGCTGTCCTGGTCATCGAGCATGTGCGACCAAACGTAGTTCACGTCAAACTCGAGCCCATAACTTACGCGCTTGCGGATATCCGTTTGCAATGCGTTGTAGTTAGAGGTCGCGTTGTTCGTGCTTCCTCCGATCGAGCCGTAGATGTTGTACGGCCGGTACGACTGGTTATTGGGGCCGAACTTCAACCCGCTCAGCGGAATCTGGTTGATGTCTACCGGAAAGTTCAGGTTTGTACCATGGTTGCCGACATAGGCGATGCTGAAGGCAAAGTTGTTCCCAAATTGGCGTTGTGCCTGCAAAGTCCATTGGTAGTTCTTGGGGACGGGCGTGTGATACATGGTGTACCCGGGCGACTGAAAGCCGGCATTGCGTGCTGCCGGGTCGCTCGGGGCGGTAAGGTAGACGGCATCAATACTCGTCGAGTTGAAGCTGCCTACTCCGCATTGCGGGTCGACCGTGCTCGGTGCATTGCTGGTGCCGGAAAACTGCACAACCGGGCAG
>CAXTRU010000187.1:0-7392 GCA_964246665.1 uncultured Acidobacteriaceae bacterium | reverse complement strand
GCCGACACCGGCTTGGCATCCGGCAGCCACACTCCATAGCGCAGATGCGCCCAGCCAATCGCAACCCGTACGATCGGCCACCCCACGGTCTTCCAGAACTTCGTTCCCAACCCCGTTTCGTGGCCCAGGCGCTCATACACTACGGGCCGGAACTGCGCAAAGGGGTCCTCCACCGCGGCCGCACAAATCTGGGGTGCCACCGCGGTCGCCTCCACTGCGATCGCCGCGCCCATCGATTCGCCCAGCACATAGGTGCAGCCCGGGGCCTGCGCGCGCACCCAGGCCGTCCAGCGGCGCACATCATCGCTTTCCAGCAGCCCAAAGGTTGCAACGCGCCCACCGGACTCGCCGTGCCCACGCGAGTCCGGCAGCAGCACACCGTAGCCCTGCGCGATGAAGATGTCGGCATAGCCGCTCATGTCCACCCGGTTGCCGCCGATGCCATGCAGCAGCAGCACCGCGCGACCGTTGGGGTGCTGTGGCGTCACCCACCAGGCGCTCAGCGGGACGCCATCGGCCGCGGTCAGCTTGACGCTCTGCACATGCGCTTCGAACTGCCGGCTCATGCGGATGCGAAACATATTGCCGGTAAACACATGCTGGGTCGGCAGCCGCAGCGTGCTCTCCGCCAGCGCGATGCCCAGCACCAGGCACACGCCCAGGTAGAGCACAGGGCTCAGCAGCAGAATCCACAGCGCAATCTGCACGCCCTTCGAGTGTTTAGCCTTGCCGTACAGCGTGCGCATCGTTCGCCTTCAAGTGATGTCAATCTACAGGGGCCCGCGCCCTCAGGAGGCGTTTACTGCTGAGACATCTCGCCCCGGCGGGGCTGCTCCGGACGGGCCGCCAGCCAGCGCATCACATCGGTGCGAAGCGTCTCATAGGGCGGCTCACCGGTGGTGTACCGGCGCACGGTGCCGTGGGCGCTGCCCGTGTACCAATTAAGAGAGAGTACCTTGCCGGAGGGTGAGTTTGCCGAACTTGCTGCGCTCGCTGTGCCGATGCGCACGTCGTTGGGCCGCAAAGCCGCCTCCGCCGCCGCGGCGTCTTCCAGCGAAACATACGCCTCCACGCGGCCTTCCGGCGAAAACCGCTCGAAGTTGTAGCGCGCCTGCGACCGGCCCAGCGGCTCAAAGTACGACCGCACCACCCAGTGCTGCCCGCGCACGGTGAAGCTGTCGATCACGTCACTCTCTCGCGCGCTGATGCCCGGCGCGCCGCGCTCCCGGGCCATGCGCAACACGGTGCGCTCGCGGTCGAAGTCCTCCCAGCGGCCCAGCGCGGCTTCCACGACAACAAGGTTCTTGTGGGCCTGCCAGAGCTCCGGCTGCTGCGCCACCACCGCGCGGTAGCTCGCCTCTGCCGCCTCGAACTGGTGCAGCCCAAGCTGCGCATCGCCCAGGCCAAGCCTGGCCTGGATCGCCTCCGGGTGCGCCTGCAGGTACTGCGCGAAGACTTGCTTGGCTTCGGCGAAGTGTTTCTCCGTCAGCAGCTCGCGCCCATGCCGAATCTCACCCTGGGGCGCCATCTCGGGCACCGGTGCGGCAACCTGGGCCGTGCTGGCCAGGCAAACAAGCCCGCCGCACAGGCCTGCAAAAGTGAATCCTCCAAGTATTTGGGTACGCCGTCGCTGCATCTAGATCCTGCGATGTTGGACGTGATGAAGCGCCGATCCGCCCATCATGCCCCCGCACAGAAGTACCACCAGCCAGAAAAACTCAGGATGCCGCTTCAGGTAGGAGCGCGTGTCCAGCCGCGTATGGAACGCCGGGTTCACCGTCTCCGGCGCCAACTGCGCTTCCAGTGGCTGCGCGGGCACGGGGAGCGCGGTTTCGTCATAGGCCGGCGCCGCCAACGCCGGGTCGCCATAGCGCAGAATGTATCCGCCCTCACGGTCCGCAAAGAAACACACCTTACGCTCACGCATCTCCAGGCTGATGGAGCGGATCGGCAAGGGCGCGCGACCGTCGTTGTTAATGGCCACCAGCACCGTCGCCGGCAGCACCAGCGTGGCCCCCAGTGTCGCATCCAGCGCGTCCTCGCGCAGCGCAATCGGGTACAGGCGCGGGTCGCCGGAAGGCAGGCTCACATGGGCAATCGAGCCCGCATCCAGCGCCTCGGTATCGGTGATCGGCGCACGGTCGGCCCGCGCACTCACCGTCACATCGCGGGAAAAATTGGCCGCATACCCGGGCGCAAAGTCGAACGCCACACGCTCCACCGGCACATGCGCCGGCACGCGCAGCAGCGCCACGGAAAGAAATCCGCGCTGGTCCACGTGGTCAGTACTCACCGTGGGCACAAACCGTGTCTGGCGCAGGCGGCTCGGCGGCACCTCCGCGCCTTCGACAACCGTAGGCGCAACGCCGTCCAGCGGCTGACCGCCCCGCGTGCGCAGGTCCAGCGTCACGTGCAGCACCGGCCAACTCGTCTCACCCAGCAACAGCGACGTCCACCGCCCCAGGTGCTCCGCACTCAGGTCAAACACCGCCACACTACCCAGGGCCGCGTGCCGCCCTTGCCGGTCACGGCCCTCCGCGTTCGCCGTCGCGACAAAGTTCTTCAGCGCCAACCGCAGCCTGACCTCCGTATACGGCCGCGCAGGCATGCGCAGGTCAAAGCTGAGTTCATTGCCGCTCACCGCCGCGTGCTCCACGGTCGCCTGCGTGTCTGCGACGGGTTCTGGCCCACTTTCGGTCAGCGTGTAGGGCACTTCCATCTCGCCCCCGCCCGGGAACGTCCGAAACACCCGCAGGTCACTGTGCGCCGCAGACGCTGTATGGCCCAGCACCGTGGCATCCAGCACGGCACAGGCCATGCCGGTGCCGCCGGAAAGCACGCGGATGGGCCGCTGATACTTCAGGTGCTCCGGGCGTGCGGGGGCGCCGATGTTCACCAGCGTGGAACTTTGCAGCAGCAGCGCAAGCCCTGACAGAGCCCCGGTCTTTAGCATGGGCCGCCCTGCATTTTGAGCGTGTCAAGGGTCGCCGGGGCGTCCGTCGCCTGTGCGAAGTGCCGCGCCTCCAGCACGTCTTGCCCCGCCGAGGGCGCTGCCCGCCCAGCCGCCCCCATGGGCAACACTCTACGCCCTCGGCCCAAGCTCTCCCAAGCGGTTGACTACCGAAGCTGGGTACCTAAGTGGTAGGCACCTACAACTTTTGCCGAGACAAAACCGTAGCATGCTTATTACGGAGGTAATCGATCGTGCTGCCCAGCCCGCGAGTGCTTGTGATCGATGACGACCAAATGTTGCGCAATCTCCTGGAAGCGCTGCTGCCCATGGATGGCTGCCAGGTGGTCAGTGCCGAAGGAGGGGACGAGGCTCTTCGCCTGCTGCAAAGCGGCGCCGGCTTTGACCTGATCCTTACCGACCTGAACATGCCCGGACTGGAAGGCGCAGCCCTGGCCGAGGCATTGCGCGCCGCTGCCCCGGCAGCAGCTCTGCTGGTCGGCATGAGTGGAAGCCAGCCCGACGCCGCTGTGCGGCGCGCCCTCGATTCTTTCCTGCTCAAACCCTTCAACTCCGACGATCTTCACCAGGCGATTCAGGCTGCGGAAAGTGCCCCCACACATGCCGCGGCGAACGCCGAGGGACAGCCTGCATCCGGGGACACGTGCACCGTCTGCGATCTCGCCGACGCCCAGGGCCCCGGGCCACTCGATGTTTCCATCTTCGACTCACTGAGCCGCGTCATCCCGCTGCCGCAACTCGGTGCCCTCTACGAAATGACGATTGCCGACATCGGCAAAAGGCTCGAGCGCATCCGGGATACGGTCAGCGCCGGAGACCTCGCCGCAGCGCAGCGCGAAGCCCATGCCATCAAGGGATCGTGTGGCATGGTCGGTGCCTCGGAACTGCAATCCTTAGCCGCCGCGATCGAAGAGGCAACTTCGGTCAACACAGAAGCGATCGCGCAAATCCCTTCAGCCTGTCTTCGGCTCCGGCGTATGCTGGACTCGAAACTCCAAACTGCGTAAGCACATCCCAAAATCGCGTTAGCTCCCACAGGAGATTTCACAATCATGGTCACGGCCACCCGCAAGCCCGCCTCCAGCTCCGGCCTCTCGTCCCCGCTCAACCGCCCCATCCGCATCATCGTCGCCGACGATCATCCGGTGGTCCGTTTCGGCGTCAAAAATATGCTCAACAACGAGCCTGACTTTGAGGTCGTCGGCGAAGCCGAAGACGGCGATCAGGCCGTCACCGAAACCCTTGAGCTCGAGCCCGATGTTCTGCTCCTCGATCTCGCCATGCCGCGCTTGCCGGGCCTGGAAGCGATGCGCGCCATCATGAGCCGCTCGCCGCGCGTCAAAATTCTTCTGCTCACCTCCACCATCTCTACGCAGCAGGTCATCGAGGCGCTGCAGATCGGTGCCCGCGGCATCGTCCTCAAGGACTCCGTTGCCGGCGACCTCGGCGAAGCGCTGCGCGCCGTGCTTTCCGGCGACTACTGGATCGGCGGCCAGCGTGTGAACAACCTGCTGAGCGCCCTGCATGACCTGATGCAGAAGGCCTCGGCCGTGCCGGAGCGCAAAACCTACGGCCTCACGCCGCGCGAGCTCGAAGTGGTCACCTGCATCGTCGAAGGCTGCTCCAACAAGGACATCGCCAAGCAGTTCACCATCTCCGAAGAAACCGTAAAGCGCCACCTGTCCAACATCTTCGACAAGACCGGCGTTTCCACCCGCCTGGAACTGGCGCTCTTCGCCATCAGCCACAAGCTGGTCGATATCGAGGTATAGGCGCGACAAGCTGTACTTAAGCAAGAGGCCGCATCGCGGCCTCTTGCCATTTTGGGAACCATGCTTGCTTTTGCAAGCACCTCAGAGTTGGTAAGGAATATGCACAAACCTGCCCTCGCTGAAGTCGCGCGAGTTGCGGGTTAGGAGAACGCGCTTCTCAACATGCGCGGTTGCAAGGATGATCGCATCCGGCAACTTGAGTCGTGTGGTTCTCCTCAACAAGGCAGCTTCCTCTGCGATCTCCGGGCTCAGCGGCAGAACGGGGAAGTTGGTCTTAAGACCTTCTTTGACCGCGGCTTCTTGTTCTCGCAAGCCGGAAAGCACCTCGATCCAGGTAACAATACTGATGGCCCGATCCTGGTGCCTCTGCAACTCAGGAGTGGCTTGCGGAACATCCCGCAACAGGTCAATGAGAAGGTTCGTGTCGACTAGAACTCGCGATCCCACTCCGCCCTCATCGCCAGTTGATACTCCAGTCCATCGATGTTTCGGTCGGCCCAAATACCCGCGAGCTTGTGGAGGGTGTCCTTGGGCGACTCATGAACTTGCTCTTGCAGGTATCGCGAAACGGCACACCGCAGAAGGTGCGCGCGGGATACTTTACGCTCCTTGCTTAACTGCGTGAGTTGTTGCAAATCTTTTTCCGGGATGTCGACAAGGGTCCGCATGCCAGGTCTCCTGATATACCGGGATGATATCACTCTGATTTAGAATGGAGGGATGTCCGTAGACACGCTCCACGACGTGCTCGTCATCGGCGCCGGCCCTACAGGCCTCGCTTGCGCCATCGACGCCCAAAACGAAGACCTCGACGTTGTGCTCGTCGACAAGGGCTGCCTGACCAACTCGCTCTATCACTACCCGGCCAACATGACCTTTTTCACCACGCCGGAGCTGCTGGAGATCGGCAACATCCCGTTCCCGTCGACCAACCAGAAGCCCACCCGTGGCGAGGCGCTGGAGTACTACCGCAAGGTCTCGCAGCACTATCGCCTCAACGTGCGCCAGTACGAGCGCGTGCAGCAGGTCACCGGCGCGGACGGCGACTTCACCGTGCACACGCTCGACCGCTTCGACCGTCCGCAACGGATCCGCACCCGCAAGATCATCGTCTCCACCGGCTACTACGACCTGCCCAACCACCTCGGCATCCCCGGCGAAGACAGCCCCAAGGTCGCGCATTATTACAACGAGCCGCACCCGTTCTTCGGCCAGGAAGTCGTGGTCATCGGCGGCAAAAACTCCGCCGCCATCGCTGCGCTGGAGCTATGGCGCCACGGCGCGCGTGTCACCCTTGTCCATCGCGGCGCCGAGCTGCACCGCCACATCAAGTACTGGATCAAGCCCGACATCGAAAACCGCATCAAGAACGGCGAGATCAAGGCCTTCTTCAACACCACGGTGGTCAACATCGCAGAAGACACGGTCACGCTGCGCACCCCGGAAGGCGACAAGATCATCGCAAACAACTTCGTCTTCGCGTTGACGGGCTACCACCCCGACTTCAGCTTCATCGAGTCGCTCGGCATCAAGCTCGACCCCAATAACGCACGTTGCCCCATCTGCAAGCCCGCCACGCTGGAGTCCAACGTGCCCGGCATGTACGTCGCGGGCGTCGTCGTCGCCGGCGAGCGCACCAACGAGATCTTCATCGAGAACGGCCGCTTCCACGGCGCCGTCATCGCGGCCGACCTCGCCGAAAAGCTGGGAAAAGGCCATCGCGAAGCCCCGGCCGCACCGCTGTACACCGTCGCCGCGGAGTAGGTCCGCAGCTTCCGCACCCACGAGCCGCATCTGAAGCTGTGCTGCACGAGTACTCCCTCGCGGCGGCCGCCAAGGAACCATCGATACATGACACGACGCCGTTGGATTGCCGACACCTGGACTGACACCACCGCCAGCCTTACCGGCGATCAGGCGCTGCACCTCGCGCGTGTGCTGCGCGCCGAACCTGGCCAGGTGTTCGACGTGCTCGCCAACGGCTTCCTGCACCGCGCCGAGATTACCGCCGTCTCGGAAAGGGAAGTGGTCTTCAACCTCGGCGAAGAGCTTGAAGCCGACGCCGCGCTGCCCGTCCATCTCCTGCTCGCCATCATCAAGTTTGACCACTATGAGTGGGGGCTCGAAAAAGCCACCGAACTCGGCGCCGCGCGCATCACGCCCGTCATCGCCCGCCGCACCGAAAAGCACCTCGGCCAGGCTGCGGCCAAGCGCGTGGAGCGTTGGCGCAAGATCCTCCGCGAAGCCGCCCAGCAGTCCCGTCGCAGCGACCTCCCGGAGATCGACGACCCACAACCGCTAAAGTCGGCGCTCGCCACGGTCACCGCACCCCACAAGCTGCTGCTGGCCGAAACCGAAGAGCAGAACACCCTCACGGCCGCCCTGCAAACCCACCACATGCCCGACGGCCCAGACGCCGAGCACAATCGCGCGCTTGCGCTGGCCATCGGCCCCGAAGGTGGCTGGGCACCGGAGGAACTGCAACTCTTCACGGCACAGGGATGGCACCCGGTCACGCTCGGCCCCCGCATTCTGCGCGCAGAAACAGCAGCCCTCGCCGCCGTGGCGATCTGTTCAGCGCTGCTCTAGCAACGGCAGGCCTTTAGATAGTGCGCTCCGGCGCTATCTAAACTGCGCCTCCGCCACCCA
>CAXTRU010000186.1:3607-7402 GCA_964246665.1 uncultured Acidobacteriaceae bacterium | reverse complement strand
GGCCGGACGTGTGTGGGTACGTGCCGGCGGGGGCGCCGGGGCGTCGTTTTGCGCCATCTGCACAGGACGCGAACGCCGCGCCGGCCGGGGCGTCGAAGCGGCTGGGGCCGGGCTGCTGCCGATTCCACTTGCATACGTGCTGCTGCTGGCTGGGGCCGCCGCCGGCTCAGCCTGTGCAGTTTCCACGGGTGCCGGCGCGGTAGCGGCGGGCGGCGCCTGGTACTTGGTCGCGGAGATCGTGCTCGCCTTGGGATCGTTCGGTCCCACGCGCGACGGCTCCAGCATCCACAGCGTGATCATCTCCATGTCGTTCTGGCTCAGCTTGGGCGCTTCCACACGGTTCTCTGAGGCCGGGTCGATGGCCATCACGCGAGCATCGTTCGCCTGCGCGATGGAGACTGCGTCCGCCTTGGGGTAGACGAACTCCACAGCAAGCCCGCCCGGGAAGGCAAAGCCCTTCAGCGCTGCTTTGCCCTTCGGCCCGCCGCCGTAGAGGATCGGCCCAACCGGCGCGTTGGCCATGGTCGAGGCGGGAATCGCGATAAAGGTGGAGGCAACATGGTTCTTGCCTGCTACCTGCAGAATGACCCGGTCGCGCAGGTGATCGACGATCCGGATCGAGTAGCTTCCCGGCTGCAACGTTGTGTTGGGCACCTCGGTCTTCTGCGTCACTTGAAACTGTTCCGGCGCCGCAGCGACTACGGGTTCATCGAACGTCATGGGCGCCGCAAACGCGGACGGGCCGAGCAGCAAAACAGAACCGATCAGGAGCGTTCCGAACTTCATCGTGTTTCCTCCAGGGTATACGGGGCGCAGCAATGCCCTTAGTGAGATGTGAAGTTTCCGACACATGGCGAAAAAGATGTCTATCGCCGACAAAGCTGAACGTTTCACTTCGCCGGCGTTGCCCGCAGGCGGGCGGCGCGCACCTCAGGGCTGCCGCAGACTAGATGTCGCGCAGCAACTCCGACAGACTGAGATTGAAGCCTAACGCAAGTACCTCCAGCATGGGCAATGAGATCGATTTGCGTCCGCGCTCCACGTCCGAGATAAATGTGCGGTCGATGCCGAACTCGACGGCCATGCGCAGCTGCGTCATGTTGCGCTCCCGGCGTAGCTCGCGGAGCCGCACGCCAAAGCGGCTGCTGACGTCCCGTGGCAGGTAGAAGTTCTCCGGCTTGCGGATGGCCGCGCTGTTCAACGGCCGTTGCACTACAAAGGGCGAAGCTGAAGGTTGGATGTGAGCTTGCATTGTTGACTCCTGGAACGCGTGATCACCGGACCAAGTTGAGGTTCCTGAGGAACCGACCCGCCAGAGTGCCTTGCAAAACACACTTCAGAGATACGATCCCATGTGACTTCCAGATGTATTCATCTCCGACAAGGTGATACGTCAAGGATTCCACCAAAGCTCGGATGCAGCGTAAGAAGGACTGTTTCTGTCGCCTTCTGTCGTCTTCTGCCGCCGCTCTCCATAGTGCGACTGCACACGCACACAAGGGAAGTAACTTCAGGCTAGTCTTAGGTTCCCATCTGGAAGTTACTTAGGACTTAGACGAATCCTAAGTTCTTCATCCCTGGTCGGACGCCAGCGATCGGGTTCCGGACTTTTCCTCCGTCATTTCTGCCGCAAGCGTCACTCCTGAGAGCCGGGCGCACGCCTCCAGCAGACGATCCTGCACCGCCGGATCGTGCGTACCCTTCAGCGGCGCCCGCGGAGCTTCATGGTAGAAGTACCCACCTGTCACGGTAACGACCGGGTCATCGCTGACAGCCAGCCAAGCCTGTGTTCGGTGCCCCTGTTGGAGGTCATCGGTCGCGTTGGGCCCACCCATCTTGGTCGGTACCCATCCCGGCTCGAGCGCGTTCGAACGCACACCGGGCCAGCGCCGCGCCACCGCAAACGCCAGCAACACATCATGGAGCTTGGTATCGGAGTAGGCCTGCGTACCGTGCCAAGGCCGCTGCTCCCAGGTGAGGTCCTTCAGGCTCAGGTCGCCATTCCGGTGCAGCGCGGAGCTTACATAGATCAGCCGATTGGGTCGCCGCATCAGCGCCGTCAGGACATAGGGAGCCAGCGTGTTCACCGCGAAGACATGCGAAAGTCCGTCCTCCGTTGGGAGGCGACGTGGCTCCTTGTAGCCCACCGCAGCATTGTGGAGCACCGCATCGAAGCTCCCGAGCCGGTTCGCCTGCTCCGCCACATCGTGCATCTGGGCGAGACTACTGAGGTCGCCGACGACCACAGCCTCGGCACCGGGCATAGCCGCCTGGGCCGCCTCCGCCCGCTGCGGGTTACGCGCATGCAGCACAACACTGTGACCCTGCTCCACCAGGAGCTGGGCAGCCATGCGGCCTAGGCCGTCGGCAGAACCTGTAATGAATATGCGGGACATACCGCTTTGGATGACGCACACCCGGCGCTGGCTGCAAGGACCCGGGCCTTGAGACGCGAGACCCGGGCTCTAACACCTTCTACCGCGCCAGGTCGGCTCCCTTCGCCGCGGCTCCGCTAATCTCCACCGAGCCCGTTAGCGGCAGGTTGGCCATCGAATCGCCCACCGACACGGTGAATTTGCCCGCATCGATGGTCCAGCGATGGGCCTCGGCGTTGTACCAGGCGAAGGCGCGCCCATTCAGCGGAACGGACACATGCCGCGTCTGCCCGGGGCCCACCTCCACGCGCTCAAAGCCCTTCAGCTCATGCGCGGGGCGAGGAACCTTGGCGTGCGGCTCGGAGACGTACACCTGGGCGGCTTCGGCGCCGGCGCGCTGTCCGGTGTTGGTCACGTCGAAGTCCACGATCGCCAGCGTTCCGGCCGAGCCCGGCGTCACCTTCAGATTGCTGAAGCGGAACGTCGTGTATGAAAGGCCAAAGCCGAACGGAAACAGCGGCTTGGTGCCGGCCTTCTCATAGCCGCGGTAGCCGACAAAGATGCCTTCCTTGTACTGCACCTCGGTACCGTCATCCTGCGGGTAGTAGTTGCTATAGGTCGGGTTGTCCTCGGCGCGGCGCTCCCAGCTGATGGGCGTGTGACCCGACGGATTCCGCTCGCCGAACAGCACCTCCGCGAGCGCCTGCCCGCCGGCCTGCCCGCCGTACCAGCCCTCCACAAACGCCGGCGTCTGCTCCATCCACTTCGAGGTCTCCACCGCACCGCCGGACGTAACGACCACCACCGTCTTCGGGTTGGCGGCCTCCATCGCGCGGATGAGCGCATCCTGGCCGAAGGGCAGATCGTAGGTCCGGTCGCCACCCTCGCTCTCGGTGTTGATGTCGCGGTTGTTGTAGAAGCCCGCGGCCACAATCACCGCATCGGCATGGGCTGCCATCGCCTTCGCGCGCATCGACACCACGCTGTCCTCCGGCGCGATCGCAAAGCGGAAACGCCCGCCAATCAGCCCGTTCTGCCAGGACTCCACGACGACCTTGTGTACACCTGCCGTGAGCGGCAGCGTCAAGTGCGGTTCAAAGGCTCGCAGGTACTTCCAGTTGTCGATTACCAGGTGGTTGTCGATCAGCACACGGTTTCCGCTGCCTTCCCCTTCGCCCGCCAGCGCGATCAGGAAGTTGCCGGCACTCTTTGCCGTGAAATATCCCGTATACCGGTGCGACACGGCAGCGGGCGGCTTTGGAAAGATCGATGCCATACCGTCCAGGCTGCCGGATTTCGTACCTTCACCCAAGCCTGCGTCGTTGATGTGCTGCATCACCGCGGTCTTGGCCGGCGTGCCGCTCAGGTTTTTGTTGTCGAACAGCTCTACGGTCATGCCCGCCTTCGCGCCGCTCTCCTC
>CAXTRU010000186.1:0-3589 GCA_964246665.1 uncultured Acidobacteriaceae bacterium | reverse complement strand
GTGGTGAAACTGGTATGCGCGGCAAGCTCGGACAGCGTCGGGAGGCCGGCGTCGTACAGCACGTCCACGTTTGGCGCCACCGCAGCGATGCCCTCTACGGGGCTAATCAGGTGGAATGGCACAACGCCCGCGCTGCCGCCGCCCACCGCTGTGCCCGGGTAGGCATTCGGCCCCACCACAAGCACCGTCTTGAGTCCCTTGCTGAGCGGCAGCAGGTTGTTGTCGTTTTTCAGCAGCGTTATGGACTCGCGCGCCGCCTTCAGCGCTATGGCATTGGTGCGCGGGTCATACAGCGGCACAGCCGGGTCGCGTTGCGGGCGGTCCAGCCAGCCGAACATCTCCGCCGTGGTCAGGATGTGACGAATCTTCTCGTCAAGCGTGGCCTCGGTCACCACCCCGGTCTGCACCGCCGGCAGCAGGGTCTTGCGATTCATAAACCTGCCTGTGGGCATCTCCAGGTCGAGCCCGCCATTCGCCGCGGCCACGCCGTCGTAGGTGGCGCTCCAGTCGCTCATCAGCGTGCCGTTGAAGTGCCAGTCGTGCCGCATGATCTCGGTGTTCATCACGCTGTTCTGCGTGGCGTGCTGGCCGTTCACCAGGTTGTAGCTGTCCATCACGGCACCCACGTGGCCTTCCTTCACGGCGGCCTCAAACGGCACCAGGTAGATCTCATGCAGCGCGCGCTCGTCGATGACGGAATCGGAGTCATGGCGCAGGTACTCGGAGTTATTCCCGAGATAGTGCTTCACCGTTGCGCTGACGCCCTGCTGCTGCATGCCGGTGATGTAACCCGCGTCCATCTGCCCGGCCAGGTACGGGTCTTCGCCGAAGTACTCAAAGTTGCGGCCATTCCGCGGCGAGCGATAAATGTTGGTCCCCGGGCCCAGCATGTACATCACGCCACGCGCGCGGGCATCGCGGCCGATGCCGCCGCCCACCTCGGACGCCAGCGCACGATCCCAACTCGCCGCCAGGCCGATGCCTTCAGCGTAGGTCGTCGAAGGCAGACCCGCGTTAGAGCGCACACCATACGGCCCGTCGGACATCTCCAGCGCGGGCAACTGAAGATTCGGCATCGCACGCACCGCAAAGCCGGTGCCGCCGATGTAGTCGATCTTCTCTTCCAGCGTCATCTTGTGCAGGATCTCGTCGATGTGCTGTTGCTCGGCAGGCGTCAGCGCATGCGGGGCCTGCGCCGCAAGCGAGCCGGCCAGCAATAGTGTGGCGCACGCTGCGATCCTTTGCCGCCGAACACCGCGGCGAAGGGTAATGTGCATTCTGGTCCCAAGTCGGCTTTGTTTGCCCCTGATCACTTGATGTCCACCCGATCTGTAAATTCGCTCGGCAAACATCCTGCCATGACAACCCTACAAAAGGCGAGGTATGCCGCCTTCGAGGCAGAAAATCGATCTCACCTTTGCTTTATCATCGGCTTGGATCCGCCGGGGGTGTTCGATCCTTTTCACGAAAGAAGTGCGGCTTGCCGCGCTGAAGCTATGCCTCGAAAAATTTGGTGATTTCCTGCTCGAACTCGCTGTGCTGGTCTTTGTTTTCGTTCCACTCGATATATGGCAGGGCAAGCTAAGCATCTCCCGGGTTGTCGAAATCGTCTGTGCGGCTGGAAGTTTGTTTTTCATCGGTTTAGCATGTCATTGGGTTTTATTCATCATCATCGAAGATCAGCGGAAGGGAGCGGCTAGATGACTCAGGGTGTATTGCTTATCACAATCGTTGGGATCGCCTTCCTGGTCGCCGCGAGCCTTATCACGATGGCCATGACAACGCTCGCACAGATTCGCAAAGAACGTGCGACCGAAATGCCCAGTCAGCGTGATTTCACAAGGCAACTGTTTCGGTAAGGCTCGATCTGTAGCTTTCTGTTCGATCTGACCCCTGAGATACGACTGTCTCTTACGTTGGGGACTTCCCAGTCGCTTCAAGCCGCGTGCGCTTGCGCTTCTGGTCTGCGATCTCACGTCCGCTCCCGTGCCCTGTGCTGGCCTTTCCCGTCGATTCCCGCACGATCAGCTCGGGCTCGATCTTGACCACGCTTTCCGTGTGCTCGCCGCGGATCTTCTTGAGCAGCATCGTTGCCGCGGTTGCGCCCATGTGCGTCAGCGGCTGCCGAATTGTCGTCAGGCTCGGCACAAAGTACGAGGCCACCGTGAGATCGTCAAAGCCGATGACGGATACATCGCCCGGCACGCTCAAGCCGCCGTCGTGCAGTGCGCGAATGGCTCCGATGGCGGAGATATCGTTGAAGCACACCACCGCGGTGAAGTCTCGCCGCCGCATCAACATCTGCTGGATGCCCGGGTAGCCAAGCTGCGGGTTGTTCAGCGACTCTTCCAGCCGGATGATGTGGCTTTCCGGCATCGCCACCTTCAGCAGCCGCGCCATGCGCACCAGCGCACGCCAGCGGCTACCCGTGTCCGAGCTGAGCCCGGGCCCGCGCATGAACAGGATCTTGCGATGGCCCCCGCGCACCAGGTGTCCCAGCGCAAGCTCCGCCGCGCGGTCGTGGTCCAGCACAATGTTGCTGATGCCGGGTAGGGGCTTGTGCCCGGCCACGGTCACCGTCGGGCTCGCCCCGGCCGCCTCGATGTGGCTGTCGATCGACAGTATGCCCTCAACGCCGCGCTGCTGCAGCAGGCGCGGGTACTCGTCCACCAGGTCCTTGCGATGGCGATGGTGCGCGGTGAAGAAGAAGTAGCCTTCGCGCATAAACACGTCGGCTGCCCCGGCCAGCACCTGCGCGTGATAGCCCTCGCCCAGCTCCGGCAGCAGGATGCCGATGGTCTGCGAGCGCTTGCCCTGCAGCAGGCGCGCCACCATGGAAGGCTGGTAGTTGAACTCACGCGCGGCCGCGCGCACACGCTCGCGGGTCGCCTCCGGAATCGACCGGTTGGGCGCGTTGTTCAACACAAAGGAGACCGTTGCGGGGCTTAGATCAAGGTGCTCGGCAAGCATTTTGAGGCTCACCGGCCGGCCCTGCGTAGGTGCGGATCGGGGCATGGGGGTTGCCGTCAGTATAGAGCAGCGGTCTGTGACTTCGGTGTCCTTTGATGGGCCAAACACACTTCCGCTTGCCGTCAGCGAGCTGTCACCGCCAAACGCCAAAGCCCTTCATTGCAGACCCACTCGGCCAAGCGAAATCCGTTGCCTTTCCCGTACCTGCCTGCTAGTGTCGAGCTCGTCCACCCTTTCTTACAGAACCAGCCTTCATTGAAGGCCGAAGCGCATCCGCGTACAGGCGTTCGTGCAGGCAGAGCCGTATCGCCCGAGCTCGCAGACTGGCCGTGCTTTTCCCTGCGCTCGGTCCTTGGAGGTCGTTCTGATGCACACAAGGGCTCGCCATTTCTTCTTCACCTTGGCCGCTGCGCCCGTCCTTGCGGCGGCGCTTCCCATGGTCGCGCAAACCCTGGGCAGCCTCACCGGCACCGTGACCGATGTCAGCGGCGCCGTCGTGCCCAATGTCACCGTCACCGCGGTAGACCAGGGCACCAAGCTCACCCGCACCACGACCACCTCCGGCAGTGGCAGTTACTCGCTGAATAAGCTGCCGCTGGGCACCTACACCGTCACCTTC
>CAXTRU010000185.1:0-7423 GCA_964246665.1 uncultured Acidobacteriaceae bacterium | reverse complement strand
AAGCCCTTTGCATCGTAAAAACCACACTCTACCGCAAGCTGAAAGAGTACGGGATTGGAGATGAAGCGCTGTGATCCCTGCGACGACTCTCCACCCCCAGTCCGCATCCGGTCGTCACGTTGGCCCCAAGGGCGATCTTGCAGTTCTGTTATTTGCCGCGGAGCCGCTCGCGTCAGAGGTGGCCCAATTCATTGGCAAAGCGCTTCCTTCGCGCATCACGGTCACCGACAACCAGATGCATTGCCTGGAAGCGCTGCGCGATCAGGAGTTCGACCTCGTGCTGCTGGAAGAAAGCCTCACCGCAGTTGACCCGATCGCGGCGGACGTTCTGTACGAGGCTGCCACGTCGGCTATCGTGGTGGAGGTGAACTTCGGCTTGATGCAGGCTGACCGTATCGTGCGAGTCACCCACGCGGCCCTTCGCCGGCGCAGAATTGACCTTCAACAAGCAAGAGCAGCGGCGCGAGTGGATTTGCAGCACGAGCTAGTCGCCCCCCTGACTGGCCTCTTGTTGGAAGCGCAACTTGCCGCCAGGCAGGTAGGACCCGGTCTGGTGCCTGCGTTGGACCGACTGGTGGGCTTGGCAGAACACGTCTGCTCGCTGCTCCGCGTGGACGATGATCGTTCCCTGTAAACGAAGGTACCGGCAATCCGCATCACAGGTGACTGGGCCTGCAGCGCACGAACTTCTACCGGCGCTGTGTACAATCCAGGGCTGATGCGCCTGCGCGGCGCGCAAACGATTTTGGGGGACACGATGATCAAGCTAACGCCGGGCAAGCTGGCTGGATTGAAGGCTGTATCGAACGAGCGGGGCGTTATTGCGGCGGCAGCCATGGACCAGCGCGGGTCACTGCTCAAGTCGCTGCAAACTGCACGCGGCGCTTCGGCGGACGGGCACGACTTGGAGATGTTTAAGTCGCTGGTGACGGACACGCTGACCCAGCACGCCTCGGCAATCCTGCTGGATCCGGAGTTCGGTTTGCCTGCCACCAAGCACCTGCACGGCAAAGGTCTGCTGCTGGCCTATGAGAAAACCGGGTATGACGCAACGACGCCAGGGCGCTTGCCCGATCTGCTGGACAAGTGGAGTGTGCTGCGGCTGAAAGAGGTCGGCGCAAACTGCATCAAGATTCTGCTCTACTACACCCCTTTCGATTCGCCCGCGATCAACGACGTGAAGCATGCGTTCATTGAGAGGGTGGGCGCGGAGTGCCGTGCCTTTGATCTTCCCTTTTTCTGCGAGTTCGTTGGCTATGACGCCGAGGGTGGCAAGGATGACACGCTGGAATACGCCCGCAAAAAGCCGGCGATCGTAGCGGGTTCCATGCGCGAATTCAGCAACCCGCGGTATGGCATCGATGTGTTGAAGGTTGAAGTGCCCGTGAACATGGCCTTCGTCGAAGGGACCAAGGCGTACAAGGGCGAGTCTGCCTACACGCGTGCTGAAGCGGTGCAGCACTTCCGCGATACCGCCGCCACGACCGACCTTCCGTTCATCTACTTGTCGGCAGGAGTTTCCAACCCTGTCTTCATTGAAACACTGCAATTAGCAGCGGAATCGGGCGTAGCCTTCAACGGCGTTCTGTGCGGCCGCGCAACCTGGCAAGATGGCGTGTCCATCTTCGCGCGGGAAGGCGAGCAGGCCTTTGCCGATTGGCTGTCCACCACAGGTGTGGAGAACATAGAGAATGTCAATCGAGCGCTAGAAGCTGCCACCTCCTGGAAAAACAAAGTCGAAGCAGCTTGACGATACGCTGCTGTTCTTACGGCACCATGGTCCGTGGAAGCTTGCTGAACGCAGCTTCCGCGGACCTCGTTTCTTCTGCGGACTGGAGAGATCTTTTCCAGGCATCCTGTAGCAGAAAACCCGGCAAAAGCGCTACGCCGGTGAGAAACGCAAGATTTAGAACACCGGGACGACTACTCAAAACCGCCCTTGTCAACGTCCATAGACCTCGCCAATCGCGCGCACGTTTCGCTTTCAGGGCGGCTTTGGTGGCAAGGAATGAGCAAAAAGCACGGTCACCGATCCACATGCGGTGTTGCTCGGCCCAGGCAAGGGAGTCCTCCCAATTCAACCGTCGAGACCGAGACATGTTTTCTGTATCGATGTTGTAGACCACGAGCGTTTCCCAGGCAAAGACTACCCGTGCTCCGGCCCGGTGCCAAGCTTCCAGCAACCACGCCCAGTCCTCGTGGTCCCCATGGGTGCTGAACGGCACTTTCTCCACGATGGAACGATGCAGCAGCAACGTTTGAATTGGAATGATGCCAGGGCGACCCAGCAGTGAAGGGCGGAGGAGGATATAGTCAGCGACATCTTCCGCAGGCCCGATCGGCTTCGTCGGCCAGACGTCTTCCCTATTGCCATGCTTGTACGCTGTTCTACACGAGATCATACGGTGCGGTTGCTGAGCGTCTGTTAGCTGCATCTGGCGCTCGACTTTCGTTTCCAGCATCAGATCGTCATCGTCAAGGAAGGTAAGCCATTGACCGCAGCTGACCTGGACGCCCGCATTGCGCGCAGCCGCCGGCCCCATGTTCCGCGTCAGTTCGAGGTACCGGACCCTCGGGTCCAGACCTTCGACCGACGCCCGAGTCTCAGGGTGCGGTCCGTCTGAGACAACAATGACCTCAATCTTGTCCCAGGTCTGCCGTAAGGCGCTTTGGACCGCGCACCGCACTTCCTGCGGTCGCCGAAAGGTGGGGATGATGATACTGACCAGATCGGAACGGCTCTCGTTCACCTTGCCCCCTCTGTTCCTAGGTAGCTTGCGGAAGGGAACGTCCGCGACCACCTTTGTGCCGGTAGCCGGGGAGTCACATGCCAAGATTTGGTGTCTGGAGTTGAAGCGTCTTCCACCATGCACATCCTCAGCACGCAAGCGTACGCGATGAGGGTCGGCAGGTAAGGCGCGATAGGGATGGATTCCGTAACGCCGAGTACGGCGAGCCAACTCAGCAGCAGAGCCGGAAACAGGTTGTGCTCGTTCGGTGTACGCCGGTAGCGTCGCCACGCAACGGCACATGACCCGACCATCGTGCCGGCATAGAAGAGACAACCAACCAAACCCAGGGAAAGCCACTGATCGAGGTACGTGTTGTGTGCGTGGGGGACAACCCATCCTTGATCCAAGGAAATTTTGCCTACGCGCTCCGGCGTCCAGAACGCTTCGTAGCCTCGCCCCAGGATGGGACGCTCCTCGACACTTTGGAACAGCTCCTCCCAGAGCGGGGCACGGTTGGAGAGACTTGCCGTGTTTGCATTGTCCTGCCGCCCCATCATGAACACGGTCGCAAGAGCGCCCTGCCCCGACCGCCCGATAGAGAAAACGACCACAGGCAGCACCAAGGTGAGCGAGCCCAGAAGGAAGAAGGCGCGGGCTTGCGGCTGGAACCAGCGCTTGGCCATGCGGATAGCCACAAACAGGGCTGAGGCGAAGAACAGAAACGCACCGATCCGAGCGCGCGTGAGAAAAAGCAGGACGGAAAAGAGCGCCAGGAACGGACTCATCCAACGGAAGTGATGTGGACTTTTCTGCCCGAGAGTCAGGCCGCAAACAAGACAGACGAACAGGTTCATGGCCTGGTAGTTCGCCGTCATCACACCCATAAAGCGATAGTCGGGATCCATCGGTGCAAAGGTGTGCAGCACCAGTACATCAGCCACAAGTGCCAGCATGGCGACAGCAGCGGTAGACAGGAAGCCGAAGAGTGCAAGCTCTTGGACAGACGCCACAAGCGCTAGCGTGGTGACCAGAGTGACATTGATCCCCAGTACGAACAACCTTTTACTGGTGATAGCCGGCGCTGTGCTCCACGCAACACTTGCCAGAGCCCAAACGAGGTAACTCAATGTCACCGCAAACAGTTTGCTGCTTTTTGAAAAGCGGCCCACCTTGGGCAGACGGTACAGCGCATAGAGCGAGATAAGCAGCACCACCGGCATCGCCAGTTGGCGGCTCACGTTGCCTTGGTAAGACATTGCTTCTGCCGCGGCAGCTTTGAGGGGGTCGGGGTCGATCTGCAAGGGAAACGTGTACGGCACGGCAAACCAGAAACAGACCGCCAACAAAAACGCACACAGCCACTTGACGATGTTGTTGCGGTAAGCCGTCCGTTGCTGAACAAACGAGAGAGCACGCCTCGGTCTTGCGAGCGGTCTGGAGATAACCGAGGCTGTCATGCTGACACCAACGCGCGCTTGTAGAAAAAGTCCCGAACAAGCAGTACAGCCAGGGTGCCCAGCAGCATGGCCATCGCCGCACCGAGAACGCCAGAACGATGCACAAAAACAAGACAAACGGCGGCTTGGACCATCAGTCCTATGGCGTTTGCGAAAAAGGTGGTGTTCGCACGTCCGAGCGCGGTGAGCCCATAGGACTGCGCTAGAGTGGCCGCGTACAAGACCAAGTTCAGCGCCAGGATCAGCAGGATAAACCGTGCGTTGACCGGCGCAGACTTGAAGATCAGCCGGGCGATGCAGGGCCCCGCCACGCAGATCGCAATGCCACACAGCGCTGATCCGGCAAGCAGCTTGGCGTTGAATCGCTTGACCAATTGGGCGACACCGCCTTTGCCACCTTCCGCCTGGGCCCGCGCGATGGCTGGACCCATGACGTTCTGCATGCTGGTGAGGGCCACGCGCGGGATGTTGACCACGCTTTCGCAAATGGCATAGGCACTCACCGAACTACCCCCAAGCGTCGCCCCGAGTACCCAGGGGTTGCATTGGGAGCTGGCCATGAAGACCATGTTGCTGCCGAGAAACCAGCGTCCAAGATCCAGGTTCAGCCGAAAGTCCTGCCAGGCAGCCTGTGCACCGGTGGCAAGGTGACGGCCGTCACGCAGTAGCCACCATATGCTGACAAGAATCGCCGCCAACGACAGCACATCCAACGTGGTGGCCACGCTGAGCCGATGTTCGGAGTGTAACCACAACACACCCGCGATCTGCAGCGCAACAGTCACGACATCGGTCCAGAATGCCTCTCTCATTCGCATCTGTGCGAAGTACATGCGGCGGGTGAACTCACGGAACAAGATACCCGCGCCAGTGAAGATCAGCGGCGCAAACGTTGCATGAAAGTCAGACCGCGCCGGACCGACTGTCCTTAACGACGCAAGCCACAGTGCGCCGGTGAACAGGGCGCAAAGCAGCATCTGCGAGTAGAAAATGCTGCCCTGGTATTGCGTCTTACGCCCCGGCGAGAGGCCCGGCAGGTTGAACGTAAACGGGCCCCAGAGGAAAACATTCGACAGCTGAATGAGCACATCCATCGCCCGCTGGGTCAGGATGTAGATGCCGAATTGGCGCTGGGCGCAGTAGCGGCTCAGCATCGCAGCCACGACCATGTTGCCGAAGCTATACACCACCTGGTCCGCAAGAGCGTAGCCGAGGCGTCCACTGGCGAGTCGGAGCCAACGCTGCCAAACACGCAGCACCTCGGGTCCAACCTCGACACCGGTTTCTGCCGGCGTAGTCGTCAGTGGGAACGTGCTCACGACGCGTGCACCTCAGTCGCACTTGCGACCTCTCTAGCCGCAAGCGGGTCATTCTCGGACGCGCGCTCGACAGGACCATAGACCAACTCGGAGTAGAGCTGGTTTACGCGCTTGTGATTTACCTCCCAGAGGAACTTTTCGGCTCTCTCCGTCGCTCCGTGGCTCAGGGCGAAGAGACGATCCGGGTCCGCGGCGAGTGCCTCGATCGCATCGGCCCAATCCTTGTAGGCGCGCTTCGGAAAGGTGACCGCGATCTTTACACCGCAACTGCTGTCGACCATGTCCCCTACGCCCTGATGATCGAAACATAGAACGGGCACCCCCGCAGCCAAAGCCTCCAAGACAACATTGCCGCTGGTGTCACGCAGGCTGGTGAAGCAGAGCACGTCTGCTTTGTGCATCTCCGCGACGGCATCAGGAAAGGCTTGCTGCCCAAGGAAGCGGACTTTCTCTTTCAGTCCGAGACGTTCAACCTCTCTCGCCCATGCCGTGGTCATGGGTCCACGCCCAAGCACATCGAGCTGCCAAGCCGTAGTTGCCTGCAAACGCACAAGAGCCCGAAGCAGAACAGGGAGTGCCTTGCGCGTATGGTGCTCGCCGCTCCACAGGAGCCTGAGGGGACGTGGTGCGTGCCCCGCGAGCTTATCGCTTACCCGTGCCGTGAAGCGTGACCGATCGGGCTGTTCCACGGCGTGGAGTCCGGTTTCCAAAAGCAACTCGACATCGCGACCAAATGCCCGGTAAAAGTCCCGTCGATTTACTGAATTTGCCCCAATCACATAGGCGGCTCGACGTGCTGCTCGGCGCACACGCGGGTGATGCAGTGTAAGTTGATTGGCAATCCCGCGCAGGCCTTCCTTAAGGGCTTCCTTTGGCGGCAGAGCGGTCAAGAAGGGCACAGGAAAGTTTTGCGAACCACCAACAGGTCCCCAGAGATACGGAATCCCGAGATCGAAGGTGTAACCGGGCTCGCGGAACGTGCACACGTTTACTTGGTGGACTAAGTCGAAGTGCTCAGTGATATGCAGCTTTTTGACATATGCCATCGCCAACTTCTGCCAATGCTTGTAGGCTTCGTAGTTATAGGCGAAGACTCCGGGTTTTCTTTCCAGGGTGCGCAATGTTTGATCCGGTTCCGGCGTGTGGAACTGCACGTTGCGCGGCAATAGTCCTTCGGCGCGCGCGCGCGTGAGGTCCCGAAAGTTCGCTTCACTGGTGACCACGTGGGTTTCAGCAATCTTTGCGGCTCCCAATAGCCGGCCCCAGCCGACCGCCCATTCCGAACCGATGTAGGGACTGCACTCGTAACACATCAAAAGCAGCTTCACGCTCAAATACCTCTTACGTACTGTCGGCAGGAAAACAAAAAGCTATATGCCATTTTTGGGGGAGCGGGTAATGCGACCTTAGAACGCCGACACATTCTGGAGCGGGTTGAGATAGAAGCCCAGGTTCGCTAGCTTCACAATCCGCTCTAGATGCGATGGAACATCCCGACGGACCAGGAGCATGTCGTTGGGTTCCAGCAGCATGTCGTTTTCTTCACGAGAGCGTCGTCCGAAATGGGACAACTTCAGCACGTGTACTTCTGCGTTATCGGCATCGATGCGTCGAAAGATCAACACGCGTCCAAGCGCTGCGTCGTCCTTGGGCCCGCCGCACATCAGCAGAGCTTGTAGAGCCGTTGTGGGGCTGCGAAGCTCTTGCCGGCCAGGCTGATTGACCTCTCCCGCGACAAAGACATGGGGACGATCGAAGTCCTTCAGCGTCACCGTGAACTCCGGTTTCACCAGCTTCGTCGAGGCCGCCTGCGTGATCGCCTCTTCGAGTTCCTGAAGCGTCATGCCGGCCGCATTGAGGACACCCGTCGCTTTGAAGTCCAGGCGGCCATCCGGCCCAACAATGACTTCGTCAT
>CAXTRU010000184.1:6065-7464 GCA_964246665.1 uncultured Acidobacteriaceae bacterium | reverse complement strand
CGGGCAAGGGTGAAGCGCTGGTGCCGTTGGCGTTGCAGGACCCATGGAGCGGCGCTGTGTCCCCGGATGGATCAACCCTGCTGATCGTCTCCCAAGCGGGCGGACAGGGGCCGGCGTCCTCGCTGTGGTCGCTGCAGTTGGTCACCGGTGCATTGCGCCAGCTGGGCCATGCGGTCTCCGCGGCCTGGTCGCCAAGCGGCGAGCAGATTGTCTACGCCACGGCCAGCGGCGACCTGTGCCTGATGCGGTCAGACGGGTTGAACACTCATCGCATCGCCTCGGTTGGCGGCAATATCGAATCGGTCGCTTGGTCGCCGGATGGACACATCATCCGGTTCTCGCGCGATGGCCTGCTTTGGCAGATCGCGCCGGACGGCAACAACCTGCGGCAGCTGCTGCCGGGGTGGGGCAAGTCGCCGCGGCAGTGGAGCGGGGAGTGGGCGCCCAACGGCGATTACTTCTTCGTTGCCGAGGGGCAGATCTGGATGATTGAGGCAGGGCGAAGCCTCATCCCACGCACCGCACCTGAGCCTGTGCAACTCACCTTTGGCCCAACGGTCTGGGACCATCCCATCGTGAGCCGGGACGGCAAGACTCTGCTTGCCTCGGGCCGAACCGCGCGGGGAGAACTGGTGCGCTTCGAGGCTGCAGCGACCGACCCGAAGCCGTTTCTGGGCGGCATCTCCGCAGAGTTTGTCGCGTTCTCCAAAGCCGCCGACGCGGTCGCCTATGTGTCTTTTCCGGATGGCGTCCTGTGGCGGGCCAACCTGGACGGCAGCAATCCGGTTCCGCTCACGGAGCCCCCGTCCTACCCGAAGTCGATCTGCTGGTCCCCGGACGGCACTCAGATCGCCTTTGTGGACCGCACGGCAGACAAGCCCAGCGCGATCTTCACAGTCCGGGCGGACGGTTCCGCGAAGCCCCAGCCGCTGATCCCGCGCGACGGCGGCCCGGAGACCGATCCGAGCTGGTCGCCGGACGGGCGAACGATCGCCTTCTCCACCGCACCCAACGTAGGGGCCAGCGCCCGGTCGGACCTGCGCATCCTTGACCTCGCAACGGGTAGTGTCACAACCTTGCCCGGCTCCGACGGTCTGCTGGTTCCCCACTGGTCGCCGGATGGACGCGCCATCGCGGCCATGACCCTGGACGCCAGCAGCCTGCGCGTGCTCGACCTCGGGACCGGCCGTTGGTCGTCCCGGGATACCGGCGCTGTTGCCTTCCCGGAGTGGTCCAAGGATGCGAAATGGATCTACTACGTCCGTTGGACGGCGCATCCGGCACTTCTGCGCCTCCGGGTAGCTGATGGCAAGCAGGAGCAGCTGGCTGACCTGACCGGTCGACGCTACACCGGCGCTTTCACCTTATGGATGGGACTGGACCCGGAGGACAGGCCCAT
>CAXTRU010000184.1:1930-6033 GCA_964246665.1 uncultured Acidobacteriaceae bacterium | reverse complement strand
AGCGGTGACGCACGGCACCTGCAGCCCGCACCGGGATGTGCTGAACTTCGGCCTATCAAGCTCGCCTCATTTCCTGAGTTTGAGCGATATTTGAGACGCCTTTGAGGGTCCGCGCAGGATCTCTTGCGTTCGGCGACCTAACCTCCTGCACATAGCAAGACGCCCTGCTCACCCCGGAGTCGCGTCTTGCTGATTAAGAGGAGGTTTTTCATGTCAGAGAACGCCGCCGCCATCCATATTCTTCCCACCTTGGCCGCTCTGGTGCTTGTGCTTGAGTGCTCCAGGCTGGGGTGCACTCACCTTTCCCGGCGCTGGGCAAGGCCTCGTGCCGCAGGCGCACGGCCTACATCCGAAGCCTACGATCCGGGCCCGCTTCCGGATCAAATCGCGAACTACTAATCCAACATCCATCCCTCAGGAGACCCGGCCCGTGTCTCAAGCCATGCAGTCACACCCTCCCGTCCGCTCCGCGGCGGGTCCGTTTCGCACCAGCGACAAATCGCTGTTGCCCGTCCGCCCACCCGTGCCCGTGCCCGTCGAAGCGCACGCGCCGCTCTCGACGAGATTCGGCATGCGCCTTAGGTCCTTGCGACGACAAAAAGGCATGACGCAGCTGCAGGTCGCCATCGAGTTCGGGATCGACCGGACGTTTCTATCCGACCTCGAACGCGGCCGCAAGTCCGTTTCGCTTCCCTTCCTTGAGGTCTTCGCGCTGGGCTTCGGCTTATCGCTTTCTGAACTGCTGGATCAGCTCTGACCAGCTGCCTTGTGCCTCATCCGCGCCAAAGACACTGAGCTTCACTCACGCAACGGCTTGGGTCAAAGAATCGACGACCGGGTTGCGAAAGCGTTTCCAAACTCCACGGCAGCCCCGCTGAGCGCGTCGCCTGATATTCTTTGAAGGCGCCGGCTCAGCAGGGTGTTGCGGAGGAGTGGGTGAGTGGTTGATACCGACGGTCTTGAAAACCGTTTTGGTCGAAAGGCCAACGGGGGTTCGAATCCCTCCTCCTCCGCCAGTTTCTTCAGGCGCTACGGCACAACAGGAAGCTCAACGAAGCTGGCGTCTTTGGCGCTGTGATAGATGGTTTCGGTGGCCTTCTTGTAGCTTTCCGGCTTGGCAAAGAAGATGTTTGGCACAAAGGTCTGCGGGTTGCGATCGTAGAGCGGAAACCAGCTTGACTGCACCTGCACCATGATGCGGTGACCGGGCAGAAACACATGGTTCGCATTCGGTAGCGCAAAGCGATACGGCAGCGGCTTGCCTGCCGCAATCGCCTTCGGCTCAGCCAGGCTTTCGCGGTAGCGGCCCCGAAAGATGTCCATCGCTACCGGTAGCTGATACCCGCCAAGCTCAGGCTGCCCCGCAACCTCGTCCGGGTACACGTCAATCAGCTTCACGACCCAGTCCGCATCCGTGCCGGTGGTTGCGGCGATGAGATTGGCAACAGGCGCACCGCTGATGCTGAGCGGCTCCGTGAGTACATCGCTGGTGAATACCAACACATCGGGGCGGCCGGAAAATTCACGCTGGTCATCCACCAGCCAACGCACCCACGACAGGTTCTCCGTATAGCCAATCGGCTGACTGGGCCTTGCGCGATACGGCACAGGCTTGGCCGGGTCAGACACATACGCGTCGCTGCCTTCACCGGATGCAGGCTGCGCAAAGCTGAGCGCGCCGCCGGCGTGCAGATACAAAGGCTTGGGCGCGGGTGCCGCACTGCCCGGCGCAGAAGGCCACGTGTCCAGCCGCTGCCACTTGTTGACGCCCGTCTTGAAGGCACTCACGCGCGCTACGTCCATCGCAGGCGCGCTGTCCTGCAGGTAGTGCGCGAGAAACGGGGCGAGGATCTCCGTGCGGAAATACAGCCCCGTGTCGCTGCGGAACTTGATAGGACCCAGCGAGTCCGCATACTCGATCTCCTGCCCGTGGTGCCAGGGGCCCATTACGAGCCACAGGTTGTCCTTGGCTTCGGGCTTGTCTTTCAGCGCCTTGTACACGGCCATCGCGCCGTAGATATCTTCCTGGTCCCATAGGCTATCGACCAGCATCGTCGGGACAGTTAGCGGCTGCGCTGCCAGCAGCTTGTCCATCGCCTGGCCGCTCCAGAAGCTGTCATAGCTCGGGTGCTCGGTGATCTTCTTCCAGAACCCGATCTGATCCATATTGCGCTGCCTGCCCAACTCGCCGGCCGAGCCCGCACGCATGTAGGTGTCGTAGTCGTCAAAGTTCGAACTCAACCAACGCACCTCGTTGGAGCGCGTCGCGGTCTGCTCATAGATGTAGGGCATGTTTTGCTCGCGAAAGGCGCCGTTGTGGAACCAGTCATCGCCCATCCATCCGTCCACCATCGGGTTCATCGGCACCACGCACTTCAGCGCTGGATGCGGATGCACCAGCGGTGTAAGTGAGAGAAAGCCGTCATAGCTGATGCCCAGGATGCCGACTTTGCCATTCGTCTCCGGCACATGCTTCACCAGCCAGTCGATGGTGTCGTAGGTATCGGTCGATTCATCCACAGGCGTTGGATTCAGCGGCCCATGGAAGGGCCGGTTCATTACGTAGTCGCCCTCGCTGCCGTACTTGCCGCGGATATCCTGCACGACGCGGATGTAGCCGCCGTTGATGATCGGCTCTACCGCGTTGTCATAGCCCCACAGCGCCACGCCGAGATGCTCGCTGGGTGTGTTCGTCGTCAGCGCAACGGCGTTGTAGGGCGTGCGCGTCATGAGCATGCCGGCATGCCTGGCACCCTTGGGCACAAGGATCACCGTGTGCAGCTTAACGCCGTCGCGCATAGGAATCATCACGTCGCGGCGCTCGTAATCCATACCCGCCGTGGGTTGCTGAAAGGCCTGCGGCGTTTCGCTGGGGTAGTTGGGATAGAGCGGCGCCTGCTGCGCTGCGGCACTTGTCACCACGCCCATGCAGCAGAAAAACAGACCAACACCGAGCAGCGATACGCGCCTCATAGCACCTCGTACAAAAGGGAGATAGGGGCAACGTATCACGGCGGGGCAAGGCGTGGCGCGAGTCTCCTCAACCATGCCGGCCCGTCACGAAGACATAACTACTCCATGGCAAAGCGACGGCGTATACCGAAGGCAAGCACAAGCGCACCGGTCCCAAGCAGCAAGGCACTATCGGGCTCCGGCGTCACCGCTGCTCCACTCACATCCGTGAAGACAAACTCCACGTCGTTGTAGTCCAAATCGAACGCAGGGTATGGAAGATCCTCAATGCCGAGATAGGTGCCCGCGGGCACGCCCAGCGCGGCGTTGCCGGAGTAGGACGTGACGTACGCGTGGTTGTACCCGTCGAAGCTATACGCCGGATCGGAGGCCATCACGTAGCCGTTCACTTGTGCATTCGGATCGAAGGGCATGGGCGGCGCGCCGAAGTCGGTGCCGTCCTTGTTGCTTTCCACGTCAGAGTTCACGATCTGGAAGACCAGACCATCCCCTGCGGACACCGAGCCGAAATCCACGGAGCTGCCCAATGCACTGGACTGATTGTCGAGCAGAAACTTGCTGACGTAGCCGCTGGTTGTATCCAGCAGCCGCACATAGTCCGTGCCGCCTGCGCTTGCGCCGACGAAGTAGCCGACCACGTCTCCGCTTGCAGACGCCGTCAGGGGCACCGTGGGTGCGACCTGGCCGTAATGGCCGTACGGGATCGCATCGGCGCGCAACGCGGACGCGGAAGTAAGCAGCGAAACAACTGCCAGGCACTGCCAGGGACGCATGAAACTCTCCTAAGTTCAGATAAGGAAGCGTAACCCAGTGAGTGCGCCTTCTTTCCCTTGCGCCAGATTTTTTGTTCGAGGCACCTTGAAGACCCTACAGCGGCTGCAATGGCAGCTAACCCTGTCGCTACCCAGATGGCTGCCCGTAACAGCCCTTTTGCGGCTCAGGTTACTCTGGTTGCGTCTACCCCACATCACCCCAGCTTTGCCAGGAGCCCTTGCCAGATGCGCTTTCCTCATGCTGCTGCCGCTCTTGCTATGCTTTTGCCCTGCGTAGCCATGGTGGCCGCTCCGCCCCGCGAGCCATACCACATTCTTCAGCGCCCCGCCCTCACGGAAACCACCATCGTCTTCAAC
>CAXTRU010000184.1:0-1920 GCA_964246665.1 uncultured Acidobacteriaceae bacterium | reverse complement strand
GGCGACCTTTGGACCGTTCCGCGCGCCGGTGGACGCGCCGTTCGCTTGACAGCGGGTGTTGGCCTGGAGACCGCGCCCGTGGTCTCGCCCGACGGCCAGACGATTGCCTTTTCTGGCGAATACGACGGCAACACCGACGTCTTCACCATTCGGATCAACGGCGGCATCCCCAAGCGCATCACCTACAACCCAGCGGCCGATGCGCCGGTGGCGTGGACACCGGACGGCAAGATTGTCTTCCGCTCCAACCGCTCTGCGCACAGCCGTTACACCGAGCTCTTCACCGTTGGGCCCAACGGGGGCTTTGCGACGCGCATCCCGCTGCCGCTGGCCTATGCCGGCGCGCTAACGCCGGATGGCAAGACCATCGCCTACTCGCCCATCTCGCCGGCCTTCGGATTCAACTACACCTCGTATGTTTCGTGGGGCAACTACCACGGCGGCGAGGCTGGCACCATCAACATCACCGACCTTGCGTCGCTGAACACCGTAACCATTCCGCACGAAAAGACCTCGGACTTTTCTCCCGTGTGGATGAACGGCAAGGTCTACTTCCTGTCGGCGCGTAAGGGGCCTATCGGCCTGTTTTCGTACAACCCCGGCAGCAAGGCGATCACCGAGGTCTTCCACAACACCGGGCCGGATCTGCATTCGCTCGCAGCTGGGCCGAACGGTCTTGTGTATGACCAACTCGGCGAAATCTACCTGATGGAGCCCGGCGGCAAGCCGCATCGCGTGGACATCGATGTCACCGCCGATTTGCCCGAAGTGCGTCCGCGCATTGAGAACGTTGCGGCGCAGATTGAAAGCGCAGCCATCTCCCCCACCGGCGTGCGCGCTGTGTTTGAGGCCCATGGCGAGATCCTTACCGTACCTGCGCGCCGTGGGCCCACGCGCGACCTGACCAACACACCCAATGCGATGGAACGTCATCCGGTGTGGTCGCCCGATGGCCAAAGTATTGCCTTCTTCTCTGATGCTCCCGGCCCGGAGGGCAAGCCCGGCCTGTACGCCATGCACGTGATGAATCAAACCGGCGAGGGCACAGCGAAAGTGTTTGCGCTTGCGCCGGAGCCGACGTACTACTTTGCGCCGAAGTGGTCGCCCGACTCGAAGAAGATTGCCTTCTACGACAACCGCCTGCGGCTGTGGTTCCTCGATGTCACCAACGGCAAGTTGACTGAGGTTGGCGCGCCGAACCACTTCTCGTCCATCCAGCGCGAGTTCGCGTGGTCGCCTGATTCACGTTGGATCGCTTTCACGCACGAGGAAGACAACCACCTGCGTGTGCTGTACCTCGATGACACCACCACGGGCACCATCAGCCCGGTGACCGACAAGATGGCCGACAGCGGCTCACCCGCGTTCGACCGCAACGGCAAGTTCTTGTACTTCACGGTCAGCACCAACGAAGGTGGAGCGTCCTTCGGTCTGGACATGAACACCGATTTGATTCGCACGTCACGCACCCTCTATGCGGCAGTCCTCGCCGCCGATGGACCGAGCCCGCTGGCCCCGGAAAGCGACGACGAGAAGACACTCGCGCAGGCCCGCGAGCGCAACCGCGACAACGGCGATGAGCCCGCGGCCGGCCCACGTCGCAACGGCAACAACGCAGGCCCAGGCGAGAGTGAGGACGCAGAAGAAGGTGCCGCTCCGCAACGGCCCTCCAACCCTGTGCCTCCGGTTACAAAGCCCACACGCGTGGACGTCGCGGGCATCCAGTCACGGCTGGTCGCGCTGCCCATCCGTGGTGGTGAGCCTGCTGACCTGCAAGCCGGGCGTGCCGGCGGCTTCTTCTACCTGGAGCGCGCTGATACCGGCTATCGCGGCGAAGGCGGCGGTGGGGCCACACTGCGGCGCTGGTTGTTGGAGACGCGTGAGTCACAAGCAGTGGCTGAGCGCGTCGCGATGTATGAC
>CAXTRU010000183.1:304-7517 GCA_964246665.1 uncultured Acidobacteriaceae bacterium | reverse complement strand
CCCCGTGGCCAGCACCACACACTGCGTCGTCACGCGGTCACCCCCGTCCATCTCGACGCAGTACCGGCCGTCGCTCAGCCGATGGATGTTCCTGACCTCACGCGTGACCACGATCTCTGCGCCAAAGCGTGCTGCCTGCTTTTGCGCGCGGTCGCTGAGCTCATCGCCGGAGATGCCGTTGGGGAAGCCGAGGTAGTTTTCGATGCGGGACGACGTGCCGGCTTGCCCGCCGACCGCTGCCCGCTCCACCACCAGGGAGCGCAGACCTTCGGACGCGCCGTAGACGCCGGCCGCCAACCCCGCTGGGCCAGCGCCCACGATGACGACGTCGTAGCCGTCCGTCTTCGGCGCGGTCTGGTAGCCGAGCGCGCGGGCCACATCGCGCACCGTTGGCGACTCGCTCAGGCAGATTTCTTGGTCCACGACGACCGCGGGGCCTTCAATGTTTCTTTCCCTCAAACAGGCTGGCATGCGCTCGGGCTCGCGGTCGCGGTCCACCCAGGCGTAGGGGATGCGATTGCTGGTGAGGAAAGCGCGAATCTCACGGCAGTCGACGTCATAGCGCGACCCGACGACCATCGCCCGAATGCCGGGAGCATCGCGCGCAAACTCCTGGATGGCCGTGAGGCGATCGCTAAGGGTCTTCATGATCAGCGCGCTCGCTTCGGGAACCTTGTCCACCAAAAACTTCATCTGCAAGGCGCTGAGGCGAAGGATGCGACTGGGCACCTTGGCTTGCACTGACGCGAGCGAGGGTGCTCCAAGAAGGATCGGCACCTCGCCGAAGAAGTCAGGCGCCTTGATCTCCTTTACGACCTCTTCCCGGCCGTTGATCTCTTTCACGACCTCAACGGCGCCTTCCATCATCACGTAGAAATACGAGGTTTCACCTTCGCGGATCAACCACTCGCCTTCACAAAGATGTACGTCGGCGGTCTTGCCCACGAGCTTTTCCAAGATCCCGTTTGGGACCGACTCGAAGAGGGGAAGTTGCTTCAATTCTTGCGCTGTAAACAAGGGACGCCTCCTCCTCCATGGTCTCACGCCACCCTGTTCAAGCTATGCACCTTCTTTTGGCAAAGGTACGTTTTCGCTGCTTGGCCGGTCATAATCAGGCATGGCCGATTCCCTGTACGATCTTCCACTCGCAACCATCGAAGAACAAAGCACCACCCTTGCTCCCTATAAGGGCAAAGTGCTTTTGCTCGTGAACGTCGCGTCCAAGTGCGGCTTTACCCCGCAGTACACGGGCCTTGAGTCCTTGTACCAACGCTTCCGGGATCGTGGCCTGGTTGTGCTTGGCTTTCCGGCCAACGACTTTGCCGGCCAGGAGCCCGGCACCAACGCGGAGATCGCCCAGTTCTGCTCCAGCGAGTACCCGGTGAGCTTCCCGCTGTTTGCGAAGATCACGGTGGCGGGACCGGACAAAAACCCGCTCTACGCCAGTCTGATCGACGCACAACCGCAGCGCATCGCCAACAACGACGAGCTGCACACCCACCTCGCCGAGTACGCCGCGGAGCACAACTTCCCTGCGCCGAACGCTTTGCCGGAGGTGCTTTGGAACTTCGAGAAGTTCCTTGTCGGTCGCGACGGCAACGTCATTGCACGCTTCAACCCGGACATCGCGCCTAATGATCCCAAGCTCGTCGAGGCGATCGAGGCCGCTCTGAACCAGGGCGCATAGCCTTCACGGCGCGACCGGCCGGCTACCCGGTCGCGTATTCTTTCTTCATCTGCTCATCTTCAACACCCTGAGGATTGTGTTCGCCTGATGCCTAAGCTGCCCGCTCGCATGCCACTTCTTCTTGCTCCCTTTTTGACCCTCGCGTTGCCGTTCAGCGCGCAAGCGCAGCAGCCCATCCGCATCACGGCCGATCTCACCGAAGCGCCCCGCAAGCTCTACCACGCTGAGATCGATCTGCCCGTACACGCGGGAGAAAACAGCTTCACCACGCCGGAGTGGATCCCGGGCAACCACCGCCCTACAGGTCCTGTCGAAGACATCACCGGCGTTGTGTTCAGCGTGAACGGCCAGCCGTTGCCATGGCGCCGCGACGACGTTGACCTGTATGAGTTCCACGTAGAGGTGCCCAAGGGCGTGACCACGCTGCACGCGCACCTGGACTGCATCGTGCTTGCGCGCGCGTCCGACAAGCTTGCCGTGCTGGAGTGGGAAAAGCTGCTGCTATATCCCGCGCATGTGCCGGTCAAGGAGATCCCCGTGCAGCCCTCAGTGACCGTCCCGCAGGGCTGGGGCATAGGCACCGCGCTTGAGCCCGTGCAGCCCTTCGACGCAAACACCAAGCCTGGCGGCACGGTGCAGTACAAGCCCACCACCGTGGAGCAGCTGCAGGACTCGCCCATCATCGCTGGTGAGTATTTTCATGAGTTCCCCCTTGCCCCGGAGATCAGTCCCAAGCACTTCATCGACGTTGTCTCTGACCGCCCTGACGACTCAAACCTGCACCCTGAGATCCTGAACAGTCTCAACAACCTGGTGCGTGAGGCCGATAAGGCGTACGGCTCGCATCACTACAACCACTACAACTTCCTGCTGACGCTTTCTGACGTGGCCGGCGGCGAAGGCCTGGAGCACGGGCAATCGTCCGACAACGGCACCGAAGAGCTTGGCTTCGATAACGCGAAGCATCTGCTGGGCAACGCTGAACTGCTCTCGCACGAGTTCACGCACTCGTGGAACGGCAAGTATCGACGCCCTGACAAGCTGTACCAGACCGATTTCTCGAAGCCCGAAGTAGGCGAGCTGCTTTGGGTATACGAAGGCATGACGCAGTACATGGGCAACGTGCTGGCCGCGCGTGACGGCATGTGGACCCCGCAGAACTACCGCGATTCGCTTGCGCTTTCTGCGTCCACGTTGGACTACGAGCCGGGCCGCCAGTGGCGCTCCACGGACGATACCGCCATTGCCGCAAGCATCCTGCGCTCCAACGGCCCAGCCTGGAATAACTGGCGTCGTCGGCAGGACTACTACCCCGAAGGTGAGCTGTTGTGGCTGGATGCGGACACGCTCATTCGTCAGCTGACGAACGATCAGAAGTCGCTCACAGACTTCTTTCATATCTTCCTTGCCAAGGGCGGCAACACCGGTCCGCTAATCGTCACCTACAACCGCGACGAGTTAATCCGCGACCTGAACCAGGTTGCGAAGTATGACTGGGCCAAGTTCCTGCACGACAAGGTCGACATGATCAATCCGCACGCCGATCTGGACGGCATTACGCGCGGCGGCTACAAGCTGGTCTACGAGGAGAAGCCAAACGCCGCGGAGAAGGTGTATCTCAGTGGGGTCGGCCGGCGCACCGGCGGACCGGACCTGTGGTACTCGCTGGGCCTGCGCATCGCAAAGGATGGCACGATCAGCGACGTGCGCTGGGGCAGCGCGGCCGACAAGGCCAAGCTCGCTCCCGGGCAGAAGCTCATCGCTGTTGAAGGCCGTTCCATCCCCGCGGACGGCGCCGACCAGATCGACCTCTTCCACGAGATCCTGACGACCGCAAAGACCTCCTCGCAGCCCATCCACTTCATCGTGGGCTCTGAGACCTACGTCACCCAAGTGTCGGTCGACTACCATGACGGCGAACGGTATCCCGTGCTCGTGCGCGACCCTGCCCAGAAGCCCTACATGGACGAGATCATCACGCCGATGATCCGCACCGTCTCGGCAAACCCTGTACTCAGCCCCGATCGGTAGCAGGCAACAAGGCCGTGGCGAACCTTAGCGGCCTTCGCGCCCTTTGCGTTCGCCGTTGCCTTTGCTTTTGCCTTTGCTTTTGCCTTTCTTGTTGTCATTCGCGCAGGGAACCTGCTGTCCAACCCAGCCGACGATCAACCCTGGAGAGCCATGAACCCCTTTCTCGCCCTCTTCGGACTCGCCCTCACACTGACCGCATCCGTGGTCGCGCAGACCATGTCTTCTACCCCAACCTCAACGCAGCCCAAGGCTCCGTACACAGGCAAGCCCGGCAACTATGACATCTCGAACTTCAAGTTCGGCACCGGCGAAAGGCTGCCTTCGCTGCACCTGCACTACCTCACGCTGGGCACGCCGCATCGCAATGCCGAAGGACGCGTCGACAACGCAGTGCTTCTGCTGCATGGCACCGGCGGCAACGCGCACACATTGTTGGTGCCCGTGTTTTCCACGGTGCTCTTCGGTCCAGGCCAGCCGCTCGACATCAGCAAGTACTTCCTCATCTTCCCCGACGACATCGGCCAAGGCGAAAGTTCCAAGCCTTCTGACGGGCTGCGCATGAAGTTCCCGCGCTACGACTACGACGACATGGTGCGCTCGCAGCACGAGATGCTGGTGAATGGCCTGCATGTCGATCATCTGCGCCTCGTCCTGGGCACCTCCATGGGCTGCATGCAAAGCTTCGTGTGGGGTGAAGCCTACCCCGGCTTTGCCGACGCGCTGATGCCGCTGGCATGCTTGCCCACGCAGATCGCCGGCCGCAACCGCATGATGCGCTACATGGCCATTGAGAACATCGAGCGCGATCCGGCGTGGCAGGGCGGCAACTACACCGCTGAACCCAAGGAAGGCCTGCGCACTGCCACAGAGATTCTGTTCATCATGGGTTCCGCGCCGCTGGTGCAGCAAAAGGCAGCCCCGACCCGCGCGGCTGCCGAACACTTCGTCGATAACTACCTCGACCGCGCCGTGGCGAGTGAAGACGCGAACGACTTCATCTACTACTTCGACGCCAGCCGCAACTACGACCCAAGCAAGAACCTGGCCAAGATCACGGTGCCGGTGATGTACATCAACTCTGCTGACGACTTCATCAATCCCCCAGAGCTTGGCATCGCGCAGACGATGGCCAAGCAGATGTCCCGCGCCAAGTTCGTGCTTCTGCCCATCACCGATCAGACCCGGGGCCACGGCAGCCACACGCAGGCCGCCGTCTGGAAGGACTACCTTGTGGAGTTGCTGAACGAGTCGCAACCGAAGCCGTAGTGGTTTCCGCCGCAACACCCCGGTCGCCCACGGCGTCCAACCTGATGTGAAGCTCAAGTACGCTCTCGCCTGCCTCGCCCTGCTCGCCCCGGCCACCCTGCGCGCCGACAACGCCCGCTTCGACCTTGCCGGGCCCAAGATCGACGTCAGGGTCACGCGCGGGGCCACGACGCTGCCCATCGCACAGGTGCCCAACCTGCAGCCCGGCGACAAGATCTGGGTGAAGGCCGACCTGCCCGACGATCAGAAGAACCATCTGCTGTTGATCGTGGCCTTTCTACGCGGCACCACCAATGAGCCACCGGACAACTGGTTTACCGAGATCAATACGTGGGACAAGAAGCACACCGCCGAAGGCACCACGGTGACAGTTCCCGTAGATGCGCAGCAAGCCTTACTCTTCGTTGCGCCTGAGACCGGCGGCGACTTTAAGACGCTGCGCTCCGCCGTGAAGGGTAGGCCCGGGCTGTTCATCCGTGCCGATGCCGATCTGAACGAAGCGTCGTTTGAACAGCAGCGCATCGAGCGCTATTTGGCCGCGATGAAGACCGTGCCTGCCGACGACCAGAAGGCGATCGAGGACCACTCCGCCAAGCTCGCTGCCACCCTTGCGTTGAAGCCGAACGCCGACTGCTTCAAGCAGCCCGTGGAGGCGCAGGTGGGCTGCCTCACGCAGTCCAGCGCACCCGTGCTGCTGTCGGACGGACACGGCCAGACGATCGCGGAGTCCATCTCCACTGGCCCCTCGTCTGACTTTATCAACGCCGCGTCCTACACGGGTGCGGCGGGTGCGGGCGTGTACTCGGCCTATGTGGGCGCCGTGGTCGACCTTGTTCACCTGGTTAGCACGCTGCATACGGCCAAGTACCAATACATCCCCGGCCTCAGCTTTCCGGATGGCTCCACGCTGAACCTGAAGCTCAACGCGCCGGTTTCGTTCATCGACCCGAAGTCGGTGATCGTGATCGGTTTGCCGGCCATCCAGAAGGCGGTCTTGCCGCCGCTGCGCGCGCATGACCCTGACCAGATTGCATGCCTGCTGCAGCCCCGCATGGCGCTTGAGCTTGAAGGCGCTCCCCTGGTCTTCAGCACAAGCTTTGCGCATGACCTCGTGCTCCATCTGAACCGTACCAGTGGAGCGCAGGACATCGCGCTGACACCGGACGCTTTCGAGGGCGGTCTTGTTGTTGCGAAGGATGATCCGCGGAAGGCCTTGCACGACGGGCCGGCCGATGCTGCGAAGCCTGCAAAGCAAGCCGGCAAGCTGGCAAGCAGCAGCGACCTTACGGTGACCGGCACGGTCCACGGTTTCTGGGGTTTTGACGCTTTCGACGGACCCACGCTGACTCTGCAGCAGGTAGATGGCAAGAACTGGAAGATCGTCAGCGACACGCAATTGCTCGCGGGCCAGGATAACCACCTGACGTTGAAGGGCGATGGCACCGCTTGCGTCGAGCACATCGCGCTGACCACCAGCAAGGACAAGGACAACGACGTCAACTTTAAGCCCGCCAAGGGCGAAGGCGAGAAGCTGAGCAAAGACACGCTGGCGCTCGACGTATCCCTGAAGAAGGTTCAGCCCGGCGGATACTCGTTGGCAATTCAACAGTACGGCGAGCCCAAACTGGACAACGTTGCGCTTACGGCGTACACGGGCGACATTCACTTCAGTGCGCTCAAGATTCACGAAGGCGACAACGCCGCCGTGCTCACCGGCCAGGGCCTCAGCAACGTAGCCGAGGTGACGATCGCTAACCAGACCTTCACGCCCAGCAAGAGTGACAACGACGACAAAACCTTGAACCTAACCGCAATGGCAGCAGTGACGCCCAATGACGGCAGCGATGCGTCCGTGAAGCTGAAGGACGGCCGCACAATGCCCGTAAAGGTGTCGACCGAAGCGGCACGGCCCTCACTGCAGCTGATGTCGCTCACCGCCACGCCCGCGCAGTCCAGCGGCGACCTCGCCGTGACACTTGCCGGTAAGGACGAGATCCCACTGAACGGCAAGGTCACCTTCGTGGTGCAGACCAAGGCAGCGTTTCCGCGCGACCAGAAGGTCGAGGTTGCCACGGCCGACGATGCAGTGCACACCACGCTGTCGCTCGCAGACAACGACCTGATCCTGCAGGACCAGCACACAGCCGTGGCCACGCTCGATCCGTTGAAGGCGTTCGGTCAGTCCGCCTTCGGCAAGCTGCAGATGCGTCCCGTGGCTGCCGACGGCAC
>CAXTRU010000183.1:0-294 GCA_964246665.1 uncultured Acidobacteriaceae bacterium | reverse complement strand
ATCATGGACCGCGCTAGGCACACTGGTTCGCACGCCGCAGATCACGAGCATGCAGTGGGCAGGAGCCGACGCCCCCAACTGCACGGTGCAAGGCAACAACCTGTTCCTGGTGCAGGCCTTCGGCGGCTCCAAGGACTTTGCCAAGCCGGTTGACGTGCCCTCAGGGTTCGCGCAAACCGCGATGCCCGTGCCCACACCCGCGGACGGCACGACGCTGTACCTCAAACTTCGGGATGATCCGGATGAGCTTGCCACGGTAACCCTGCCCAGCCCGCTGCCGAGGCCGGCAACGGC
>CAXTRU010000182.1:0-7535 GCA_964246665.1 uncultured Acidobacteriaceae bacterium | reverse complement strand
CACTGCAGTACCAGCTAAGGATCAAGCAATGAAACGCCTTGTACCGGCGATCGCCTTCGCGACGCTTGAGCTCCCCCATGCCTTTGCGGAAGCTGAAACGCAGCCCGCCACCGGCAGCGTCTGCCACAGCCCGCAAGCTGCTTCGCTGGCCGGCACCGTACGCGACAGCACAATGGCGCTTGTGCCCGGGGCGTCGCTCACGCTGGATGGAACGAGCACGTTGACCAGCGGACAGGATGGGCGGTTTCGCTTTCCATGCGTGACGCCGGGCGCACACAAGCTGGTGATTCAGGCGGAAGGGTTTGCGGCAGATGCGAAGGAGATCAAGCTGCCCTACGCGGGCGATGTTGACTTCGTGCTGAAGCCGGACAACGTCGCCATCGACGTGAATGTGAGCGCGGAGGAGACGCCCCTGCCCGATGCGCAGACCACCGGTGTGTCGCAACGGATTGACGGCAAGCAGTTGCAGTCGCTGGCCGACGATCCGGATGATCTGCTGCGGGAACTGCAGCAACTTGCCGCAGCCGCGGGAGGCAATCCGGCCAACGTGACCATCTCGGTGGATGGCTTCCAGGAGTCCAGCAAGCTGCCGCCGAAGAGTTCGATCGCCTACGTTGAGGTGAACCCCGACCTGTTCTCCGCCGAGTACCGGGAACCGCCGTTTGGCGGCGGCGGGCGCGTCAACGTCTACACCAAGGCTGGCAAGGGCGCGTTTCACGGGGCGCTGTTTACCACAAACGGCAGCCCCTGGGAGAACGCACGGGATCCGTTTTCTACCAGCAAAGGCGCCATCGGCAAGCAGCGATACGGCTTTGAGCTCACCGGCCCTATCCGCAAGCAGGGCTCTGATCTCTCGCTGGAGCTTGAACGCCGCGCCATCGACAACGTCAGCGTAGTGAACGCGGTGTCGCTGGACAGCAATGCGCAGCCCATCAGCGTGCAGGACACCGTCGCCAGCCCGCAACGCCTGTGGATCGGGCAGGCCCGGATGGATTGGCAGCTCGGCGCCAAAAACACGTTCACTGCGACCTACAGTGCCAACGTCAATCATCTCGACAACGTCGGCGTTGGCGGCACCAGCCTTGCGGAAACGGGCTACAGCAGCGAGCAGTCACAACATGTGCTGCGCTTCACCAACTTCACCGCGGTATCGCCCAAGCTGGTGCAGGAGGCGCGCGCTTCCCTGCGCTGGGACGTTGAGGATGACGCACCGAACTCGCTGGCGCCGCAGGTGCAAGTTGCCGGCTCGGTCAGCGCGGGTGGCTCCACCCTCGGACAGCAGCGTTTGTGGGGCTTTCGGACCGAGTTCGATGACGACGCCATTGTGACGTTGAAAAAGCAGAACCTGAAGTTCGGCGTGCAGCTGAACACCTATGACATACATAATCGGGCCACGCAAAACTTTAACGGCCTGTATGAGTTTGGTGGCGGCACCGCGCCGGTGCTGGACGCTAACAACCAAACCATCGCCGGGCAGACGGAAACCATCAGCGGCTATGAGCAATACCGGCGCGCGCTGCTAGGCCTACCGGGCGGCACGCCCACTGCTTTTACCAATGTGACCGGTGACCCTAATCTCAGATTTACGCAGACGCGGGTGGCCTTCTTCCTCCAGGACGATTGGACCGTCGGTCACGGCGTGAAGCTCTCGGGCGGCATGCGCTATGCCTTTCAAAACGATCCGACGACCCTGAGTTCAGCTACACCGCGGGCGTCCATCTTGTGGGCACCCGGTGCCAAGCCGAAGTGGACGCTGTATGCGCATGCCGGCATCTTTGCCAGCCGCATCAGCAGCGATGATTATGCCGAAATCCTCCGTGAGGATGGTGCGCACCGCATCACGAGCACGATCTACAACCCTGTGTACGGCACACCGTTTTCGGCCAACGCCGTGCCGATCCACGCCATGCGCGAGTTCTCCAATCACATCACGCAAGAGAGTTGGAGCGCGGAAGATCTTGGCGGCTCACGCCAGCTGCCGCTCGGCTTCAACCTCTCCGTGGACCTGGTGTACGGGCGCTTTTGGAATGCGCTGCGGTCGCCTAACGTCAACTCGCCGCTGAACGGTGTGCCTACCGGGCCGCGGCAGCTAAGCATCAGCAACCTTAACGTTTTGCGCATGGATAACAGCGGCCAGGGCCACCTCAACGTGGAATTCCTGGGGCTGGAGCAGCACTCCCTCAAGAACGTGCAGATGTTCGTCGGCGCGGCACATGTAGACCTGATCGACGACAACGACGACAACGAGTTGAGTTCACCGCAGAGCAGCAGGAGCAATGCCGGTGAGTTCGCGCGCCGCTCCAACCAGGGCACCTGGCAGATCTTCGGCAATGGCAGCTTTACCTTGCCTAAGAAGATTGTGCTCAGCGGCGATCTGCAGGTCTCCGGCGACCAGCACTTCAACATCATCACCGGCTTTGACAACAACGGCGACGGCAACTTCAACGACCGCCCGAACGTGGCCATGCCCGGCACGGCTGAGGCTGTGCAAACGCGCTACGGCCTGCTGACCGCGACCGGCGGCATCGCGCCGCTGCAGCGCAACGCGGGCATCCTGCCCTGGACGGTGCACCTGGACACCAACCTGCAGCGCGCGTTTGTGATGACCCGTGATGCTAAGGCCGAGCATCAGCAGCCTGAACCTGCGCTCGTCCAACCTGCTGAACCACACGAACATTACGTCCGTCGGCAATGTGCTGGGCTCGCCGCTGTTCGGTGTGGGCTATGCCGCGGACAACGGCCGGCGCGTCGAAGCCGGGCTGCGCTATAGCTTCTAGCCGCTACAGCTTTGGCAGCTTTCGCCCAGGGGTGACGCGCGATACGCCATGGTTCGTGCGCCCTGCTAGGCTTGAAGGGTTATGAGTTCTGAGCTATCCAAGGCGTACGATCCCGCGGCGATCGAAGAAAAGTGGGCGCGGTACTGGATTGAAGAGAAGTTGTTCGCGGCAAAGACGCCTGAAGACGGCAACGTCGCAGGTGCTGGCCGCTTTGTTCAGTTGCTGCCGCCGCCCAACGTCACGGGCCGTCTGCACATGGGCCACATGCTCAACCAGACGGAGATGGACATCCTCGCGCGCTGGCACCGCATGCTGGGTGAGCGGAGCGTGTGGGTGCCGGGCACCGACCACGCCGGTATCGCCACCCAGATGATGGTGGAGCGCCAGCTAAAGGCCGAAGGCGGCCCCACGCGGCAGGAGCTTGGCCGTGAAGCCTTCACCGAGCGCGTGTGGTGCTGGAAGAAGGAGTACGGCGGCGCGATCACCGAGCAGATGCGGCGCCTGGGCGCGAGTGTCGATTGGACGCGCGAGTACTTCACCATGGACGACCGCCTGAGCCTGGCCGTGCGCGAGGCCTTTGTGCGGCTATGGGACCAGGGGTTGATCTACCGCGGCGCCTACATCGTCAACTGGGACCCGCAGTTGCAAAGCGCGGTCAGCGATCTTGAAGTGGTGCATGAAGAGCGCCAGGGCAAGCTGTATGAGATTCGCTATCCGCTGGCCGACGGCTCCGGGTCGATCACCATTGCAACCACGCGACCGGAGACGATGCTGGGCGATGTGGCCGTTGCAGTGAACCCTTCCGATGAGCGGTATGCCCGTTTCATCGGCAAGATGCTGATGCTGCCACTGGTGCATCGCGAGATCCCCGTAATTGCCGATGATTGGGCCAATCCGGAGTTCGGCACGGGTGCCGTGAAAATCACACCTGCGCATGATCCGAACGACTTCGCTGTGGGGCAACGGCACAATCTGCCACAGTTGAACGTGATGGACGAGCAGGCACGCATCAAGCTGCCGGGCTCGCCCTATGACGGGTTGGATCGGTACGAAGCGCGTGAGCGCATCCTTGCCGATCTCGAAGAGCAGGACTCGCTAGTGGCCGTGAAGGACCACGCGATGGCGGTGGCGACCAGCCAGCGTACAGGCGCCACCATTGAGCCGCGCCTTTCTATGCAGTGGTTCTTGGCCGTGAACAAACAGCCCCTTGTCGACGGCAAGCCAGGGGGCGAGAGCATCGCGACCAAGGCCATTGCGGCCGTGCGTGACGGCCACGTCAAGTTCACTCCAGACAACTACGCGAAGACGTACTTCGAGTGGATGAATAACCTGCATGACTGGTGCCTTTCGCGGCAATTGTGGTGGGGGCATCGCATCCCCGCGTGGCACTGCGGCGCATGCGGCAAGACGACAGTCTCGGTGGAGCCGCCGGGCAACTGCCATGGCTGCGGCATCACCGACATTAAGCAGGAAACCGATGTGCTAGATACGTGGTTCAGCTCGGGCCTGCTGCCCTTCACCGTCTTCGGCTGGGACGGCACCGACGCATTGACGCCGGATCTCGCGGCCTTTTACCCAACCGATCTGCTCGTCACTGGCTTTGACATCCTGTTCTTTTGGGTGGCACGGATGATCATGCTGGGCTGCCACCTGATGACTGATGTTCCCCTGCCCGATGGAACAAAGCGCGCGCTTGCCGACACCGTTCCCTTTCGCGATGTATACATCCACGGGCTGATCCGCGATGCCAATCGCGAGAAGATGTCGAAGACCAAGGGCAACGTCATCGACCCCATCGCAATCATCAGCCAGTACGGCACGGACGCGGTGCGGTTCACGCTGGCATCGCAAGCTTCCCCCGGCACGGACATCGCCTTCAGCGAAGCGCGCACCGAAGGCTATCGCGCGTTTGCAAACAAGATCTGGAACGCGGCGCGTTTTCTCGCGATGCACATAGAGCGTGGGCGCGACACCGGCTACCGTGTCACGCTGCGTTCTCCGCTCGCAGAAGCACAGGTGAGCAAGATGGTGCTGCTGCCAGATACGCCTTTGGAAACGCGCTGGATCTTTGCGCGGCTGCATGCGGTGACGGCCAGTGTGCAGCGTTCGCTCACCGACTATCGCTTCGATGAGGCGGCGAACGCCGTGTACCAGTTCTTCTGGGGTGAGTTCTGCGATTGGTACGTGGAGCTTGTGAAGCTTCGGCTCGATTTCACTGCCGAAAACAACTTCGGCACAGCGTTCACCTTGGGCGCGCTGGTCAGTGTTTTTGAAGCTGCGTTGCGCTTGCTCTCACCCTTCATGCCGTTCCTCACCGAAGAGCTTTGGCATGCGCTGCACTTGCAGCTGAATCTGCAAGTGCCGTCGAAGTCCATCGCGCTCACACGCTACCCGCAGCCGCAGGACTTTCCTGCAGACGACGCCGGCGTTGAAGCCATGGAGACCTTGCAGGAGATGGTGGTGACGGTGCGTGGTCTGCGCAAGGAACTTGGCGTGGAGAAGGAACCAGCGCCCATCCAGGTGCATGCGTCCAACCGCATTGCTGCGCTGGTTGACGCCCATCAGGACATGTTGGCGCGATTGGCGCGCGTCAGCGGCGTCACGCTGGTGGAAGCACCGCTGAGCGGCGCCAATGCACGATCCACAACGCGCTTCGATGTGGCCGTTGTCTATGAGCGCCAGATAGACGTTGTTGCCGAGCGGGAACGCCTCACCAAGGACATCGCGAAATTCGACAAGGCACTTGCATCTGCAGAGAAACAGCTCGGCAGCGAAAGCTTCCTTGCAAAGGCGCCCGCGCACATCGTGGAAGGCTTAAAAAAGCAGTCGGCGGAGACCCGGGCATTGAAGGAGAAAGCCGAAGCCGCCCTCGCGGGCCTGCCCAGCGCATGAAACTCGAGCGTGCTCCGGAGCACCCGCGAAGCGCGCTCGCAGCGTCTTACGCTGTGAGGAGAAACTCTTATGGCTGTGCAGACCACACCCCACACGAACACGCAGCAGGACGCCAACTCGGCGCAGGATGATCTCGATCCAAACATGAATCCGCAAGACACTTTGCGCAGCGATCTGAGCCTGTACGAAAACACTGACGGCGCGCAGACCGGTGGCACACGCGCCTTCAATGCGAACGCGGGACGCGACAACCAGCCGAAATCGATCGATGAAGGAACAAACTTGACTGGACCGCGCGGCGCCACACTGCCGCAGGGCGATGCGCCCGGCGTCACCAATGCTTCAGGCAGTGCTGAACGCAAGGAGCAGGAAAAGGTTATCAACAGCTAAGCATTTACCAGCCACGCACAAGCAAAGGGCGCCGTCTTCTCGACAGCGCCCTTTGCCCTTCTGCATACAAGCTGAACTACTGACCGCGCGTGCCGGAGTCGCCGCGTAAACCGGCACCGATACCGCGGTTGTTGGCTCCCCCGCGATTCAGGCGATGGCTGCTCTGCTCTTCTGCGCTGATCAGCGTGCGCTCATCTTCGGCTGGCTTGGTGTGGGGCTTCGCGCCGGCCTCGTGCGCTGCGGGCGAGTGCGCATGCGCCCCGCCCGGGACCGCGTCGTTCTGTCCCGTGGTGTGCGCATCGTTTTCGCGCATGGCTTCCAGGCTGTCTTTTCCGGCGTGCTGCGTGTGCTCTTTCGACATAGTTACTCCTTTTCCGTGGTGGCGCTGGGCGCCGGGTCATTCTGGGTCGTGTTGTTGTGATCGATTGCAGTGTTTACGGGCTCGTCGCCAAAGTCGCGTGCACCGTACTCATAGTCGGTTCCCCCATCGATGTCTTGCGGCTGATCGGGCAGCCTGGTGCGTTCCTCTTCGTCCAGCCCCCAGCCTTGCTCGTGGGCGTACTCCCCGGCCAGCCCGCGGGTGTGTTCGCCAAAGCCGCGCGGCTCCGCGGGTGCTTGCTGTTTCGGGTCATCCGCCATGCGTTTGCTCTCCTCTGCTCTCCTCGTGGATCAGATGGCGGCACAGGGGCAGGCGTTAGCTGCGCGGCCGAACTGCAAGCTCACTTGCCGGCGTTCTGCGCCGCTCCGCCCGGCAAGGCTGTTTGCTCCACCGCGATGGCGACATTCTCATGCTTGATGTCAAGCCGCAGACGGTTGTATAGGCTCATGTAGAAATTCGCCACCCACACAACGGCAAACCACGCCACCACGTAGCCGCGCCACCCCTCGTACAACAGGCGAAACTGGAACAAGATCAGCGCCAGTGCAGCCACGTAGTGCGAAAAGCAATACTCACAAGTGAACAGATAGAAGAATTTTCGTTTGTGGAACGCCTTGCTGCTTTGGCTCTTTTCCCGACAAAACTCGCGCGGCTCGCGAAAGACCTCCTCATGCGTCACGGTCCATGCCGCGCAGGCAACCGGAAGCGCTAGGAGGAGCAACATGGCGGCCTGATGCGAAAGTGGACTGCTGAGTTCTGTCGGCATGCGCGCGTGCAACGGAGTGCTGTCAGCATTGGATGCGCAGTTCCGCCCGGCGCACCGTAGGATGAAAGACGATGCCGGCCAGTGTGCGACAGGGAAACACGATCGATGCCGACGAACTCCGCACGGCGCTGCGGCACACGGTGCTGCGCGATGCGGTGCATCATCTCGCGGAAACGCACTCCACGAACGATCTCGCGCTTGCGGCCGCGCAGTCCGGGCAAATGCATGGCGTGTGGGTGGCAGACACGCAGACAGCCGGCCGCGGCCGCGGCGGCCACATGTGGTTGTGAGCGCCCGGCGCCGGGGGGGTCGTCAGTGGGCTGGTGTGACC
>CAXTRU010000181.1:5413-7626 GCA_964246665.1 uncultured Acidobacteriaceae bacterium | reverse complement strand
TTATGCTGCCGGGACGGCCGCTGAGCGGCAGGCGGGCTCGGCGGCAAAGGGGAGCGTGGCAGCCCCGGGCGGCGACACGGAGGACGAGGAGCGGCAGGAGAGTCCCGTGCGGGCGCACATCCTGGATGATGGGCTACAACATCGCGGGCTGGCGCGGGACTTCGAGCTGGTGCTGGCGACGGCGGACGATCTAAGCGATACGTTGCTGCCGGCCGGCAATCTCCGCGAGCCGCTGAGCGCGCTGCGCCGGGCCGATGCGCTGGCCGTGCGCGAAGAGGAGTTGGAGGCCATCAGCCCGCGGCTGCGCACGCTGTGTGGGGCGGAGGTGCCGATCTGGACAGTGCGCCGGAGTTTGCGCTTCCCTGCCCCATTGGGTGTGTTTGGCGCCGGGCTGCGGCCGCTGGCTTTTTGTGCGCTGGCGCGGCCGGAAAACTTCGCGGCCATGCTGGGCCAGGCCGGGTGCGGCGTGGTGGATACGGTGATCTTTCCGGACCACCACCGCTATGAGGACCGCGACATCCAGACCATCCTGCGCATGGCCAAGAGCATGCAGGCGAGTGGGCTGGTGACCACGGAGAAGGATGCCGTGAAGCTGTCGCCGGGGATGCGGGCGCACATTGAGGCGGAGCTTGGGCCGTTGATGGTGGTGCAACTGGACGCCAACTTTGTATATGAGTCGCCGGTGGTGCGGGCGCTGGAGAACAAGCTGCGTGCGGCAAGGGCCGGGGACGAACGGGTGGAGGAACGCGTTCGTTGAGCCGGGAGCGCGTGCTCGTGGTGCGGGTAGGCGCCATGGGCGATGTATTGCACGCGCTGCCGGCGGTTACGGCGCTGCGGCAGGCCTGGCCGGATGCGGCGATCGACTGGGTGGTGGACCCGCGATGGGCGCCGTTGCTGGTGGACGAGGCGGGCGTAGGCGCCGTTGTGTCGCGGGTGCACCTGGCAAAGACGCGGCTGTGGTCGCGGAGGCCGTTGTCGTGGGCTACAGGGCGCTCACTGCTGGGGCTGCGCAGGGCTTTGGACGCGGGGCGCTACACGCATGTGGTGGATGTGCAGGGGACATTGCGGTCTGCGGTGATTGGGCGCATGGCTGGCGGCGGGGTTTTTGCGGGGTACGACGACCCGCGTGAGGCGCTCGCCCGGCTGTTCTATACGCGCACGATCGAACGCCGTGGGACGCATGTGGTGGAGCAGAATGCGGCGCTGCTGGGCGAGGCTTTGGGCTTGGCGCTGGAGCCGGCTTGTCCTGCGCTGCCGGTGTGGCAGGCTGCCGAGGACTGGGCAGACCGGGCGTTTGGCGACTTCAGCGTGCGCGACCGGATCGCACTGCTGGCGCCGGCGGCTGGATGGGGCGCCAAACAATGGCCTGCGGAACGCTTTGCGATGTTGGCGCGCGCGTTGGATGCCATGGGCTTTGAGGTGCTGGTGAATGCTGCGGGGGTTCGGGACCCTGTGGGCATGGAGGTTGCCGAGGGCGCGAGCCGGTCCAGGCTTACGGTGTGCGATCTGGCGCAGTTGGTGGCCCTGACGCGAAGGGCTGCGCTGGTGATTGGCGGCGACTCCGGCCCGGTGCATCTGGCGGCTGCGCTGGGGAGGCCCGTGGTGGCGCTGTTTGGGCCGACGGACCCGGCACGTAATGGACCGTGGGGCCCTGGGCCGAAGCGCGTGTTGCGCGATGCAGGCTCGGTGACGAGCCACAAGCGCGTGGCGGAGGTGGATGCTGGTCTCGCGCGGATCGGCGTGGGTGAGGTCTTGGCCGCTGTGGAGGAAGTTGTAAGCGAGCACGGCAAAGCAGGTTCCCCGTTCGGGGAATGACAAGCAAGAAACACGAAGGCAATGAAGCAGGTTCCCCGTCGGGGCATCACAGGTAAGAAAGACAAAGGCGGAAAGCAGGTTCCCCGTTCGGGGAATGACAAAAAGAAAGACAAGCCAGTGTTCGTCGGTCGTGGAGTGCAGAGTGCCCGCTTTCGGGCCGCGCTACCACAACGTTGTTTTGAGAAGATAAGCCGATGGCCGGAACGCAAGCAGCGGTGCAGTGGCAGCGGGTAGCGCGACGTGTGCGCGTGCCGCTGGGCTTTGCTACGGCGCTGGTGTTCTTTGTGTTTGCGCGGCCCACGTGGCGCCTGCTGCTGTGGGGCCTGGTGCCCGTGGCGGCCGGGCTCTGGCTGCGTGGTTATGCGGCTGGATATGTAAAAAAAAATGCCGAGCTGACG
>CAXTRU010000181.1:0-5401 GCA_964246665.1 uncultured Acidobacteriaceae bacterium | reverse complement strand
TGCTGATTGCTTTTGGCTTTGCCGTGGCCGCGGGGCGATGGTGGCTGGGCGTTTTGCTGATCGGGCTGTTCCTGGCGATCTACTGGCCGGTGATTTTGTCGGAAGAAGCGTTCCTACGCGGAGCCTTTCCGGGGTTCGACCTGTACGCAGAGGCGGTGCCGCGATTGCTGCCGCGGTTGTCGCCGGCACGCTTTGCTGACGCCGGTTCGGTGGGTGCGGGACGGTTCTCGCCCGAGCGGTACCGGCACCACCGCGAGTACAATGCCCTCATAGGGGCGGTGGCGCTGTTTGCGGCGCTGCTGGTTCGGATGTGGCTGGCGCGCCGGCCGGGGATGTTCTGACTTTTGCTGGGGGTTGATCGACGTTGAAGCACCGCATACCCTCGGCGTTCCGGGCAGCCCGTTGGTTGACTCCGGCCCTGCTTTCGCTGGTTGCCGGCCTGGCGCCCGCGCAGATTTTTGCTCCCAAGCCGGCTCAGCAGAGGCCAATCCCGGTGCTGCAAGCACCCCAGGGCGGCTTTGTGTGGCCGCAGCATGAGACGCTGACGTTTTCCGTAGACTGGCGCGTCTTTCAGGCGGGCACAGCGGTGTTCCACCTGGACGTTGGCGGCCCGAACAACTCCCAGGAGAAGATCTCGGCGACGGCGGATTCCATCGGCGCGGTGAACATGCTCTTCCCCGTGGTGGACCGCTTCCAATCCGGCTTCGACACGAAAACGGGGTGCTCGTCGGGCTTCAACAAGCAGACCCAGGAAGGCCGGCGCAAGTTCGCCTCCGAGCTGAGCTTCGACTACGCGCATGGCCGGCAGAGCGAGTACGCGCGCAACCTGGTGAAAGGCACCGCGACGCGCAAGGATGCCAACATCCCGGCCTGCGTGACCGATGCGCTTTCGGCGATCTTCTACACGCAGTCGCAGCCACTGGCCGTGGGGCAGACGGTGGAGTTTCCGCTCGCGGACGCTATGCGCACGGTGACCGTGGGGATGAGGGTGGAAGCGCGCGAGGAGATCAAGACGCCGGCCGGAACATTTGCCGCGCTGCGGGTGCAGGCGACGGCCGACGAAGGGATCGTCAAGAACCGCGGCCATATCTGGATTTGGTACACGGACGACGCGCGCCACCTGCCGGTGCAGATGCAGGCGCGGCTGTTCTGGGGAACGATCACGTTCCACCTGCAGTCCATCGAAGTGAAGTAGGCAGATCCAGGGCGGGTGCAAGAAGCAGATTCCCTTTCGGGAAGGACAAGAAGAAAACAATCGCATCCAACGTGGCGGAGGACTCCTGTGAGCAAGACCCTATCGAACAATGACGAAGTGATGGCGACCCAGCCGGTGCTGTACTCGGACGAAGAGTTGGTAACGGTGGCCGAGTTTGCCGATCCGGCGACGGGCAATGTGGCCCGGAGTGCGATCGAGTCCGCCAACATCCCGGTGTTTATGCAGGGCGAGAACGCGAACAGCCTGATCCCTGTGGCCTTTGGCGTACGTGTGCAGGTGCGGCCGCAGGATGAAGCCGCGGCACGGCAGGTGCTTGCTGATTTTGAGGCCGCTCCTGAAACGCTGGAGTCCGTGACACGGGCGGAGCGGGACGATGAGTTTGGTAGCCCCCGAGATTGAAAGAGCAGGTTCCCCGTTCGGGGAATGACAAAAAAGAGCAGGTTCCCCGTTCGGGAAATGACAATAGGCGAGAAAGGCGAGGAGCGCGTTGGTGCGAAAGCGGGCAGTAGTTTGTTTGTCGGGCGGCATGGACTCCACCGTGTGTGCTGCCCTGGCGGCGCGCGACTACGACGCGTATGGCCTGCACTTCAGCTATGGCCAGCGCACGGAAGCGCGGGAGCTGGCCTCGGCGCGCGAGGTGACGCGGCTCCTTGGGCTGAAAGAGCTGATGGAGCTCCGCACCGACCTGTTTCGGCGCATTGGCGGCTCCGCGTTGACCGATCCCGCCATCGCCGTCCCGGAGACCGCGGCGCTGGCGCTGGAAGAAAGCGCGCAGCGGGTGGGTCATGACGTGCCGGTGACGTATGTGCCGTTTCGCAACGCGCATTTCCTGGCTGCTGCGGTGAGTTGGGCCGAGGTTCTGGACGCGACGACCGTGATCATCGGCGCAGTGGAGCAGGACAGTTCGGGCTACCCGGACTGCCGGCCGGCCTACTACGACGCGTTCAACGCACTAATCGGGGCGGGTACGCGGGACGGGAGCATTCGCGTGGAAACGCCGCTGATCCGGATGCGGAAGCATGAGATTGTGCGGCTTGGAGTTGAACTTGGCGCGCCGTTGCATGTAAGTTGGTCGTGCTACGCAGGGGAAGCTCAGGCGTGTGGCGTTTGTGAGAGTTGCGCCCTTCGGCTCAGAGCGTTTGCAGAGGCCGGCGTGCCCGACCCGATCCCCTATGCCGCGGGTGACGCACAGGCCCCGGCGATGCAGGCTCGATGAGCGATTTGACGGCGGCAGCGGATGCCGCCCGGGAAAGAGGACAAAGATGAAACAAAGGCTCGAACAGATGTTCACGCGGCAGGGCATGCGGACGGCGGTGGCCGCGGCAGCGCTGCTGACCTCACCCCTCATGTTTGCGCAGGAGCAGGCCGCCAAAGTGCATGGGCACGTGCAAAACCCGGCGGGACAGGCCCTGACCACCGGCGAGGTGAAGTTCACCAAGGACCTGACGGCGCCGTTCAAGGACGAGAAGTTCACGACGACGGTGGAGATCGACAAGGACGGCAACTACACCGCCACGGGTGTGACGCCGGGTGAGTACTTCATCTACGTCGTCCAGGCCGACAAGGCCATCGACCGGCAGCAGGTGAAGTTCACCGCAGGTCAGGATGCGACGCTGGACTTCGACATGACCAGCGAACGCTTCATGAAGAACCTGACGCCGGAGGAACGCAAGTCAATCGACGAGTTCAAGGCCAAAAACGCCGCAGCGGCGGCGGGCAACAAGGTCGTCGCGAACCTGAATGCGACCATCACCGCGGTGCGTGCGGACATCAAGTCGCCGACGCCGAACTTCGACAAAGACATCGCCGACATGAAGCAGGCCACCGAGCAGCGACCGACGGAAGGTCTGCTGTATGCGGTGCAGGGCGAGGTGTACACGGCGCAGGGCAAGAAGCTGGCCGCCGCCGACCGTGCCAACAAGACCAATCCCCTGCAGGACGATGCCGTTAAGGGCGCGTATGACAACGCAGCGACCGCCTTGCAGAAGGCCTCCGACCTGATGGCTGCGGGCGGCAAGCCCAACCCCGAGCAGCAGGCTACCGTGCTGAACCAGTTGGGCAACGTGTACGCGGAAGAGGGCAAGCCCACCGACGCGAGCACAGCCTATGACAAGGCCGTTGCGTTGCAGCCCAAGAGCGCCGGTACGTACTACTACAACGAAGCCGCTGTGATGTTTAACGCGCACCAAGACGAGCCGGCACTGGCCGCGGCCGAGAAGGCCATTGCCGCCGACCCAAACCAGCCGATGCCGTACTACATCAAGGGGCAGGAATTGCTGGCCAAGGCGACCGTGGACGCGAAGGGCACAATCGTCGCGCCCCCGGGTTGCGTGGATGCCTACCAGAAATACCTGCAGCTGGCTCCCGATGGACCGCAGGCGCCCGCGGTGAAGGAAGTGCTTGCTTCCCTGGGACAGAAGGTGGAGACGCGGTACAAGGCTCCCGGCAAGAAGTAGTTACGCCTTGGATCGGCATACCGGGCCCCGGCTTCCTCGCCGGGGCTTTCCTTTTGGGTACGCGCGGCATCGCAGAGGGGGTGACTGAACGCGTGTTGTTGTACGAGGAAGCGTTGGCCGAGGTGCTTCGTCATGCCGACGCCCTTCTTGCCCGGGCAGAGACCGAAAGCCTTCCCCTGCTGGGCGCCCGCGGCCGGGTGCTTGCCGAGGACATCGTGGCGGATCGCGACCAGCCGCCATTTCCGCGGTCGACGCGGGATGGCTTCGCCATACGAAGTGCAGCCCTTGGGCGCGGGGCGCTGCGGGTTTTAGGGCTGATTCGGGCGGGCGAGCAGTGGAATGGCGCGCCGGTCGGTGAGGGCGAAGCGATTGAGATCATGACCGGTGCCCCTGTGCCGGAGGGGGCTGACTGTGTGTTGATGGTGGAGCACGCGTCTCTGGAGCCCGGGGGCACGTTGCGTCCTGAACCGGGCCGGGTGCTTCGGCCGGGAGAAAACGTTGTGACGACTGGAGCGGAGGCACGTGCCGGGACCGTGTTGGTGCGCGCAGGCAGGCGGCTTGGTGTTGCGGAGTTAGGCATGGCGGCCAGTTGCGGCTACGCCTTTCTGCAGGTGTTTGCCGCGCCGGAGGTGGCCATTGTGGCCACAGGCGATGAACTGGTTGAGGTCGGCGCGGAAGCTCCGGCGGCGTGGCAGATCCGCAACTCCAACAGCTACACGTTAGCCGCGCTGGTTGCGGACGAGGGTGCCCTCCCCCAGCGGCTGCCCGTCGCGCGCGACACCCGCGAGGATCTGCAAGCCCGACTGCAAGAAGCATCTGGCGCAAAGCTGCTTTTGCTTTCCGGGGGCGTGTCGATGGGTAAGTACGATCTAGTAGAAGAAGCGCTGCGGGAAGCCGGGGCAGAGTTCTTCTTCACCGGCGCACGCATCCAGCCCGGCAAGCCGGTGGTGTTTGGGCGGCTGCCGCGCGATGGGGGCGAGCCTTTGTACTTCTTTGGGCTGCCAGGGAATCCCATCTCGACCGAGGTGTGCTTCCGGCTGTTTGCGACGCCGCTGCTGCGTGCCCTGTGTGGGCGGACGGAGCGGGCTCCGCGCTTCGCGGAGGCCAGGCTGGCCGAGGATGTGCGCGGTGGGGCCAAGGTGACGCGGTTCTTGCCGGCGGTAATCCAGGGTGACTGGCAGGAGGTGACGGTACGGCCGGTACCCTGGCAGGGATCGGGCGACCTCGCCGCGAACGCGCGGGCCAACGGCTTTGTGGTGCTGCCGCTGGGGGTGGAGGCCTTCCATGCGGGAGATACGGTGCGGGTGTTACTGCGCTAGTATCGGCCCAGCATGCGTGCAGACGTATTTCTGAGTAAACACGACACGAGCAGACGAATCGTTGACGCCCAGGTGTCGAGAAAGTTGAGGCAGCCAATTGAGCGACAAGCTTTCGCATTATGACGACGCCGGCCAAGCACACATGGTGGACGTCGGCGCCAAGCAGCCGGGGCGTCGGGAGGCCACGGCCGCGGCGTTTGTGGAACTGAACGAAGCCGTCTTGCTTGCCCTGCCGAAGAACCCAAAGGGCAATCCGCTGGAAGTGGCGTGCTTCGCCGGGATCATGGCCGCCAAGCGCACAGCGGACCTGATTCCCATGTGCCATCCGCTGCCGCTGCGCGTTGTGGCCGTGCAAGCCACGGGGGTTGCGGGGGGTGTAGGGATCGACGCGACCGCCGCCCCCGTCGCCG
>CAXTRU010000180.1:0-7639 GCA_964246665.1 uncultured Acidobacteriaceae bacterium | reverse complement strand
CGGTGCATGGCTGGTTGAGCGCGGGTGCGGCAGGGGTGTCGCTGCCGCCGGCGGGCCGGGTCGCCGGAGCCAACGGCGGCTATCCGGCACTGGTGGCGGCGCTGCGCCAGATGCTGCAAAGCCTGCCGGGAGAGCGCGTATTGCTTAGCGATCCGATGCCCGGTGCTGCGGTCGTCGCGCCTGCCCCGCTGCGGCGACGCGCTGGATCGGTGGCTCCAGGGCATGGCGGCCAGCTGGTGACTGCGGGCGCTTTGCCTGTCGTTGGCGCCGGTGTGGTGCCACTGCGCAGCGCGTTGGCGGCGGCCAGCGCGGGGACGGACAGCAACGGCGTACTGCAGTTTGCGGCGGACCCCGCAACCGGTGCGCCCAACGCCGCGGCAGACGCGGCCATGCTGCTGGCCTCCCGTGGAGCGGCGATCTTCGATTTTGGCAATGAGCTTGGGCTGGACCTGTATCCCCGGGAGGTTGCGGACAGCGACTCAGCCGGCGAAAAGGCGCTGCCGGTGATGCAGTGGACGCCTTCCAACCACACGTCGGCACCGGCACAGCGTGCCGAAGCGGCGAAGCCCACGTCAGAAACCGAGTACGGCGCCTACCACCCGTACCAGCCACCCCCGCGTGGCCTTACCACGGGCATGGCAGGGCCTGCACCTGTGGCGGTTGACGCCAACGTCCCACCGGCACCGCCCGATCCGGACACGCTGCCCGGCTTTACGGCGGGGACGCTGCCTGTTCCGCCAGTCAACGGCGCCATGCTCAACGTGATTACCGAAGATCGCGATCCGAAGTCGTTGCTGAACGCTTATCGCCAGCTGATTGGGTTGCACCATGACAACGCGAGTCTCCGCAACGGCACGCAGACCATGCTGAACCGCGATGCGGACGGTGCGCTGGTGTGGGTGCGGCGTGCGCCGGCGGGGTCGCGTACCGTGGCGAACGTGGTGGTGGCGGCCAACCTGACGGACCGGCCTGTGCAGCTGACGCTGGATAGCGATCTGGAGGCGCTGGGCATGCGCCCCGGTGCGCTACGGACGTTGTTCGCTTATGCGAAAGAGCCGATGACGGGCGAGACCACCGCGCACCTGGCGCTGCCGCCGCATGGCGTGTTTCTGGGGGAGATCTTCCATGGTGGGTCGGGCGCTGAGCCGGCGGCCTATGCGGTGCACAGCCGGCGCCGTTCAGCCCACCGGGTACGCCGCTAGCACGCCCTCAAAGACGCTGTCCCAGGAGCAGCTCAGGGCGTAGTCACGGGCGTTGTGGCGCATGGCCTCGACGCGCTCAGGCTGTGCAGCCAAGAGGGTGATGGCTGTCGCAAACCCGGGATCAGACACGATGCAGCCGGTCAGGCCGTCTTGGACGATGTGGGCGGGACCGCCGTCCGGGGTGACGATCGCAGGCACACCGCTGGCGAGCGCTTCGAGCACGACATTGCCGAAGGTGTCCGTGTGCGACGGGAAGACGAGCAGGTCCATGTCGGCGTAGGCCGCCGCGAGTTCCTTTCCGCGCAGCACGCCGGCGAAGGTGGCCGCCGCACCCAGCTGCTGGCGCAGGTGACGCTCCTCTGCCCCGTGCCCCACGATGACCCAATGCGGGTTCAGCCCTCCCGCGAGGAGATCGCGATGGATCCCCGGGAGGAGAGCGACGTTCTTTTCCACGGACAGGCGACCCACAAAGCCGAGCGTCAACGGATCGGCGTTCCGGCGGCTGCGATTGGCCGGGGTGAAGAGCGCGGTATCGACGCCACGCTGCATGAGGTGGCATGGCCGTCCGACCTGGGCCTGCAGCAGTGCGCAGAGCTGCCGGTTGGGCGCATAGATGACGTCCGCGCGACGGTAGAAGCGCGTTAGAACGGCCATGGAGACGGACTCTGCGGCCGTTGCAGTGCCGATGCTGAAGCGCCCAAGCGCCTGCGTGTGGCGCAGCAACCGGCGGCCGGCGTACTGGTGCACGTTGGTGTGCCAACTGGCCGCGAGCGGGATGCCGCGACGCCAGGCGAAGTATGCCCCGAAGAGGCCGAGTTCACTGGGACCGGTGATGTGGATGAGGTCGGGCCGGAAGCGGTCCAGCGCCCTGCCGACGGCCTGTGCGTGGCGGAAGAAGAATGGGTCAAAGGACAGATCCTGCTCCATGCGCACGGCCCAGTGACCGCGATCGAGCTGCAGGATGCTGACGGAGCCCTGCTGGATCAGCTTGTCTTCCAGTCCACCGGCGCGCACACACAGCATCGGGATGCCGCGGCGCTGCGCAAAGGCGACAAACTGGCGTGCCGTGTGGGCCACGCCATTCACCTCATGGAAGCTGTCCGGGAGAAACGCAATGCGCGGCATGCCCGTGCTGATGGTAGCGGCTGGACGTCAAATCGCGTGTGCACAGAGTGCTAAATCGCAGGGCGGGTTACTTCAAAGGAGCGCGCTCATCCTTGTCGACTGTGCCGCCCTTCATCACAAAGGGCACATACTCCAGCACCTCGATGCGCTGCATGGGGTCGGCGGTTACGGCGATGAGGTCGGCGTAGTGGCCGGGGCTGAGTTCGCCGACATCCGCGGCACGGCCAATGAGCTCGGCGGCGTTGGACGTGGCGGCCTGCACGGCCTGCGCGGGCGTCATGCCATATATCACCATGTAGTGGAATTGCCTCCCGTTGTCGCCGTGCGGATAAACGCCGGCGTCGGTACCGAAGGCCATCTTGACGCCTGCCTTCACGGCTTTGCGGAAGGTCTCTCGCTGGGTCTTGCCGACGCCGCGCTCCTTGTTGATCTGCTCTTCGGGCAGGCCGAACTTGGGCGCTTCCTGCAGGATGTAGTCATCGTCGTAGATGTCCATGACGAAGAACGTGCCGTGCTCGCGGGCGAGCCGAATGTCTTCATCGTCAGCCAGCGAGGCGTGCTCGATGGAGTCGATGCCGGCCTCAATCGACCACTTAATGCTGAGCGCGCCATGGGCGTGGGCGGCGATCTTGCGGCCGGCCATGTGCGCGGTGTCGGCGGCCATCTTGAGTTCTTCCAGGGTAAACTGCGGCGCGCCGGGCTGGTCGCCCTTGGAGAGCACGCCGCCGGAGGCGAGGATCTTGATGACGTCGACGCCGTACTTCACCTGAGCGCGCACGGTCTCCTGCACCTGCTGTGTGCCGTTGGCGATGGCAAACTCGCGGTCGGCGGGGTAGAGCGTGACGCGGGCTTGGGGTGAGAAGTTGTTGAGGTCGCCATGGCCGCCGGTGATGGAGATAGGCGGGCCGGACGCGACGATGCGTGGGCCGGGAATGAAGCCGGAGTCGATGTTGTTGCGCAGGTCCACCGCCGCAAACGGCGGCGAGCCGACGTCGCGCACCGTGGTGAAGCCGGCATCCAACGTTCGTTTTGCATTGACGACGCCGTTGATGGCGGCAATGAAGGGCGTTTCGCGAAAGGCTTCGACTTCGGCGTACCTGTCGGCGCGGGCTGTTAGGTGGGTGTGGCAGTCGATGAGGCCAGGAAGCACGTAGCTCCCGGTAAGGTCGATGACCTTGGCGTTGGCAGGGACGGTGAAGCCGGCCGGCTCCACGCTGCGGATGCGCTGGCCTTCCACCACCAGCGTTTGCCCTTCCACATAGTGACCGTAGCGGCTGTCGAAGAGCTTGCCGGTGCGGATGTACTCGACTGACGGAGCGGCTTGGGGGGTTGCGGACTGCGCGACCGCGGAAACGGCTACAGAGGCCGACACGGCCAGCAGGGCAAAAGCAGGAGCAAAACGGTGCATTTGCGCTTATCGTCTCACAAAGCGACGACCGCAAGAACTATGGCCGCGTCTTGGCGATGTCCGGGCCGAGCTGTTCCTGTGCACTGGGGGCGGGCTCGTTAGGGATGGGCTCTTCGGCCGGCTCGCGCTCGGTTTTGTCGTGCAGATGGTTCCTGGTAAGGCCGTCGGTGAGCAGGCGAAAGGCGTCCTCGGGTGTATCGACAAACTGAAACAGATCGCGGTCGCGGACAGAGATGGCGCCCTTTTCCACCAGGAGATCGAGGTTGAGAACGCCGTTCCAGTAGCTTGATCCGTACAGGATCACGGTGATCTTTTTGGCGAGCTTGCCGGTCTGGTCCAACGTCAGCAGCTCAAACATCTCGTCGAGCGTACCGAAGCCGCCCGGGAACACAATGAGGGCCTTGGCGAGATACGCGAACCAGTACTTGCGCATGAAGAAGTAGTGGAAGTTGAAGTTCAGCGCGGGCGTGATGTAGCGATTGGGCACCTGCTCAAATGGCAGAACGATGTTGAGCCCGATGGTCTTGGCACCGGCTTCCCACGCGCCGCGGTTGGCGGCTTCCATGATGCCGGGACCACCGCCGGAGGTGACCACAAAGCGATGACGGCGACCGGGGAGCTTCTTCGCCCAGCCGGCCATCATGCGGGCCAGCGTGCGGGCATCCTCGTAAAAGCGCGCCATCTCGACAGCGGCTTCGGCGCGCTTGCGCTTCAGATCGGAAGCCTGGCCGGAGTTGAGCTCGTCTGGACGCGCAGGCTGCTCCTCGTCGGGTGCGGCCTCCTGCGAGCCCTCATTGGCCAGGAGCAGCAATTGTTGATTCGCCTCGTCGAGCGCCATGAAGCGTGCCGAGCCGAAGAAGACGACGGTGTCCTGGATGCGTTCACGGCGAAAGCGCGCCATCGGCTCGGAGTACTCGGCCAAGATGCGCAGCAGGCGGCCGTCGGCGGAGTTGAGAAACTCAGGGTTTTGGTAAGCAAGCGGGGCTTGTCCGAGCGGTGCGGGCTGCCCTGTGGTGAGGAGGCTGTCGTCGTGCTCATCGAGCTTGTGCCCGTTGCTGCTTGCCCCGTTGCTGCTTGCCCCGTTGCTGCCGATACCCGGACTTGCCATCGCAAGAGCATATCGCGAACGCATGGACCGTGAGCGAACGCCGGGGATTCCTAGCGGCGCAGGTCGCGGTAGTGCAGCAGCTCACTGATGCCGATCCACAGATCGATCAGGCCCAAGCCGCTGATCAGGCCGCGCACCCACCCCCGCAGTAACCAGTTGGCCGCCGCAGGATGGCTCATGATCCAGCCATTGCCGTTCCAGTAACGCGGCGACCACGGAATCAGGGTAAGGAGGCCGCCGATGTAGAAGCAAAAGATGACCAGCACAGCCAGGCTGAGCCGTTGCAGCCAAACAGGCGCAAGGTCGGAGCTGCCGCCACCCGAGACGGGTGCGGGCGGTGCTTCGGGGAAGAGCTGACCTTGTGTGGGCGCCGGCATCCCTACAACGTTATCAGGGGGGTGCGGTCGGCGTCTCTCCGGGCTGTTACGCGGTGAAAGCCGCCGGCGAGCCGGTGCTAGTGTCCCGGGGTAACGGACAGCTTCTGGGCATCGAGGGCGCGAGCCTGGGCCTCCGCCCGGCGACGGACAGCGGCGTTGTGGGCCTGTTCCGCGGCCTCCAGTGTGGGTGCCTTTGCGGCGCGGGCATCGTCGGCGTCGGCCTTCGCGGCTTCTTGGCGTGCCGTGGCGAGCTCGTGTTTCGCATGGTCCTGCGATTTCACGTCGGCAAGCATCTGCTGTGGCGTCTCGGCAGTGCCATGCATGGCCAGCCCAAGGTGCATGTCGCCCTCGGTGCCGCTGATCTCGATGGGCAGATCCAGGCCTGCACCGTTCTTGCTCAGCCATGGGTCGACCGGCTTAAGCAGCCAGCTCTTCCAGCCGGAGACCATCTGCGACGCATTGGCATCGGTGCGGACGTGGCCTTTGAACTCAAACAGCCGGCCATCCATGGAGTACACCCCGTTAAGCAGCACCAGCGCACCAGGGATGGCGTAGTGGACGTCGGTGACCTGCATGACGCCGTGCCCGATGCTGAAGCGCGCGGCCAGCTGGGAGTGCACCTCGGCCTCGCGGTCCTTGCTGACCTCGGCCACGTCCTGAGGCTTGCCCTGCGCGCGGGCGCTCAGGCCGTCGATGCGGTCCTGCCTCTTGGCGTTGTTGAAGCGGATCCCCGCGAGATGGAAGGCGCCTTCCATCCCGAGCTTGGCCGGCACACGGATATCGCCGGGCGGGATGTGGAGCTTGGCCACCATGGCGAGTGTGCCGTCCATCAAGGGCGGGTTGGTCTTGACTGCGAGGCGCAAAAAGTCCTGGATGCGGCCGTTCGGGATGTCGACGTTGAGTTGGATGTCGTGCCCGGCGTGCTTCATTTTCACGACCTTGCCGCTGACTGTGAAGTCTGAGCCCAGCAAGCGGGCGTGCACCGGCTCCAGATCCGTATCACCGCTGGTGCCGTCGACGATGGCGTGGAACTCTGTGTGGAGCGGCACGGGGCGATTGCTAATGTCCAAAGAGAAGTTTGGGACGTCGGTCTTCCCATCGATGACGATCCTGTCCAGGACACCGTTGAAATGGCCGTTAGAGGCGAGGGTGCCGCCGATGCCCTTGATGGTGTTGAGGTCGGCATGATCGAAGGTGTAGTCGCCATCCAGGGGCGTTTGGCCCGGATCGGGAGGCACGCCTGCGGGTGTTGGCCCGCCTGCCCATGGGCCGAAGTGGCCGACCGCATGGATGGCTCCCGCAGGCTTGGGATTGGTCAGCTGTGCATCGTAGAGCATGGCCTGGTTCGGTCCCAGGTCGCGCATGGTGAGTGTGGCGATCTGAAACTCAAGCGGATCTTTGCCCGGCTTGCCGGACTCGATGAACAGCCGTACGTCGCTGCACTGCAACACAGAGACCGTAAGGGCGACCTTGGGCCTCAGCTTCGGGTCTTCGGGATCAGCCGGCTTGGTGCCTTCGCGTGTGCCGAGAAGCTGTTTGCGTTGGGCCGGTGGCGGGATATGCAGTTGCATGCCGTCCACCTGGACCGCGGCGATATGCGTTGGCTGGTGCAGCAGCCCCTTGAATGAGGTGCGAAAGGCAAAGTGCTGCACGGCGATCATGGGATAGGGCACGCTGTTCTGGCCTGCGCCGGCGCCGAAGGGGATACGCAGGCCGTAGCCGGCTACCTCGAAGCCCCTTAGCAGCGAGATGTCGACACGGTCAAGCTCCACGGGGGCGTCGAAGCGATCGGAGAGCGTTTCAATGATGCGCTTGCGGAGGATGGGCTCGGCGTTGTGGAGGATGTACTCGCCTGCGAGCAAGAGGCTGAAGGAAACCAGGGCAGCGAGGCTCGCGGTGACTTTGAACCAACGGCGCTGCCACCAGCGCGGCCGGGGAACGCGGCCCTGCATGTTGGTCGAAGCTGCGCCGTCGTCCACGTTCCGACTCCAAGTGAGTTTTCGATGCGCTCCATGGGTCGGCGGATTGCAGAAAGATGAAGGCAACTGTTCGGTCTGCGAGAATAGAACCGATGCTGCAACTCTCCGGCGCCGGCAAGCGCTTTGGTCACAAACTGCTCTTCGAAGAGGTCAATTGGCTGATTACGCCCAACGAGCGCACGGGGCTCGTTGGCGGCAACGGCACAGGGAAGTCCACGCTGCTGAAGGTCCTCGCCGGCATGGAGGGCCTGGACTACGGCCAGCGCACGCACACGCGCGGCATGACGCTGGGCTACCTGCCGCAGGATGGCCTTGCGCTCTCGGGGCGCACCGTCTTTGAAGAGTGCCTCAGCGTGTTCGATGAGTTGCGTGCCTTGGAGCGGGAGTACGAAGACCTGACGCACACGCTGAGCGACGCCGCCCCCAAGAGCAAGGAGTAC
>CAXTRU010000179.1:3908-7669 GCA_964246665.1 uncultured Acidobacteriaceae bacterium | reverse complement strand
ACCCAGCACCAAGGGCCAAGCACCGAGCACCAGGGTCCAGGCACCAAGCACCGAGCACCAAGCACCAAGCACTAGCCACCAGCCACTAGCCACCAGCCACCAGCCACCAATTACCCTATCCCTATGCCGCAAAAGCTCATCATCACCTCCACCAACGCCCCTGCCGCGATCGGCCCGTACTCCCAGGCAGTTCGCGTCGGCGACCTCATCTATACCTCCGGCCAGGTCGCGCTGGACCCTGCGACCGGCAACCTCATAGACGGCGGCGTCACCGAGCAGACCGAGCGTGTCTGTGAGAACCTCCGCGCCGTGCTGAACGCTGTCGACCTCACCCTGACTGACGTCATCAAGACCACCGTGTTTCTCAAGAACATGGAAGACTTCGCCGCGATGAACGAGGTGTACGCGCGCCACTTTGCTCCGGAGTTCTACGTCCCGCCGGCCCGGTCCACGGTGCAGGTTGCTCGCCTGCCAAAGGATGCGTTGGTTGAGATCGAATGCATCGCCATGGCTGGCTTGGCACGCTAGAAGCGCTGCAGCGGAGGGCGAAGATGGCTTAAGTCGCCTCCCATCTCCGTGCCTTCGCTCTTCTTCTCTGGGGACAGCATCCAATCGGCAGGAGGAACGTATGCCTACCATTCCCGCCGGCGGTCCCTTGAGCGACGCCGCGATCTCTGAGACCGACAAGAAAGCCGGGGCTGCTGCCACTGCCCAAACCCGCAAGGTCGAAAAGACCGACGCCGAGTGGCGTCAGCAACTAACGCCCGAGCAGTACCACGTGTTGCGCGAAAAGGGCACCGAGCGCGCCTTTACCGGCCACCTCGTCAACAACCACGCCGACGGCATCTACCATTGCGCCGCCTGCGATGCCCCGCTATTTAAGTCGGACACGAAGTTCGAATCCGGCTCCGGCTGGCCCAGTTTTTGGGATCCCGTCTCGCCCACCGCCGTGCAGCTTCATGAGGACAACACGTACGGGATGCGCCGCGTAGAAGTTACCTGCGCCACCTGCGGCTCGCACCTCGGCCACGTGTTCCCGGACGGCCCCCGCGAAACGACCGGCCAACGCTACTGCATCAACTCGGCCTCGCTCGGCTTCACGCCGGACGGCTCCAATGTCGGCGAACGTTGAGAGGCAGGGATCAGGGATCAGGGATCAGGGATCAGGGATCAGGGATCAGACGTTAGATTGAAGCAGAACGTAAAAGGCCCCGGTTGTGACCGGAGCCTTTTGCCTGCATTGACTTCTGGATCCTGGACCCTAACAACTGGGCCCTGCATTACGCCTTGACGATTTTGCCGCTCTTAATGCAGCTGGTGCAGACCTTCATCCGCTTGGACACGCCGGCGCTGATACGCGCCTTGACCTGCTGTAGGTTCGGGTTCCAGCGACGCCGCGTTACGTTGTGCGCGTGCGAGATGTTGTTCCCAAACTGCGGCCCCTTGCCGCAAAGCTCACATACCTGTGCCATCGAACTGTCTCCCTAAACCTGAATCAAGCCTAAACTTGTGTCGCAAACTCCCGCGCTGCTCAAAACCCTCTGAGGAGCCCGGCACGGGACAAGCCAGCCGGAGGAGTGGTAGGCACGATTGGATTCGAACCAACGACCTCTACCGTGTCAAGGTAGCGCTCTAACCAACTGAGCTACGCGCCTAAAGTGCGTACGATTCAGTGTAACCGGAGATCCCTTACCACGCAACCTGTTGCGGCAAACCAACCCGACTGTCTACGAGGCCTGGCCTTCCACCCGCACCGGCTCCGTTTGCGTTTGCACCCGCCGCAGCACCAACCAGGTGTATTGCGCGGCCGAGATGGGGGCCAGCACCGCGATTGCACGCAACAGCAAGTGCTTGATCTCCGCCAAGCCTCGGCTGCCCTGCACCTGCACGGTCATCACCGTCAGCACGCCCAGGATCTGCAGCAGCGTGTTGAACTTTCCCAGCCAACTCGGCCGGAAGTCGCGCAGGGTATTGGTGATGTACAGTAGCGCCGAGATCAACAGAATGCCCAGATCGCGGCTGAATACCAGGACCGTGACATACCGCGGGATCACGCCCACATGGGTCAGCACCAGAAATAACGTGCTCAGCAGCGCCTTATCCGCCACCGGGTCCAGGTATTGCCCCAGGGTCGTCTGCTGCTTCAACCACCGCGCAATCACCCCATCCAGCCCGTCCGAGATGCCCGCAATCCACAGCAAGAGGAAGGCGAATCGCCAATGCCCATCCAAGATCTCGATCACCAGAAACGGCAACGTAAACAGCCGCAACATGGTGAGCAGATTGGGCGTGGCACGGAACTGGCGCAGATCAGGCATCGTTGACGGAAGTCTGAATGGTACCGCGAATCCGCCCTGGGACTTCGCAGAACCGTGCAGCAGATGCCTCCCCGAATATCGCGTCGAGGCTCTAGTGCGCCACCAGGGGAACAGCTTCACGGGACCGCAGCACCGCCGTCCGCAAGACAAGGAACGGGTGCTCGATGAGGCAGAAGGTCACCATCGCTAGAAGCATGGAGCAAGCCGTCGTCAGCACAAAAGCGACAAGGCAACCCAGAACGCCCGCCTGCGGCAAGCCTCGTGTCAGTCCCATGGATCGCGCAATGATGGCCTCAGTCATGTACATGTGATTCAGGTACATCCCGAACGAAAGACGCGAGGTGACGTACCAGAAATGGCCGCGCAAAAAGGACGCACCTTCCCGCAGCCCCCACCAGAGCGCCGAGGCGAAAAAGATCGCCAGCCCGGCGAAGTTTAAGGTCTCGCTCTGAAGAAACTTGCACCCGAGCAGCACCAGGAGACCTAGCACGAACAACAGCCGGGGCCGAGCGAAAATACCGTGCCGCTTGCCCTGTTCAAGCGCAAGATTGGCCATCAGCAACCCGGCGAGCAGACCATCGGAACGCGTGTGCAGCGGGTAGTACACCTGCAGGAAGGCCGCATCGTTTTTGACATGGAAACCACCCGCCGCATGGACATACGTCGCGATGCGCGCCCCGATCTCGAGCACCCAAATGCCAATCAGGGCAAAGCGCCACCAGCGCAGGGAGCGCCCACGGAAGAGCAGCAGCGCGAGGGGCGCGAGCGCGTAAAACTGCTCCTCGGCGCTGATCGACCAGCTCCCACGGACAAAGGTGTGCGAACGGCCGATGTAGTTGCTGAGGAAGACCAGGTCATCCCAGCCGTAATGGTGTTGCCTGGCCCACCCTGGGAAGCTCACGAGCAGTACCAGGTACGTTGCGAAGTACAGCGGCCAAATGCGAAACCCACGGCGAAGCACAAAGCGCGGCAGATTGATGGTGCCGGTCCGAAGCATCTCCTTCCACAGCTGGCTGCCGATAAAGAAACCGCTCAGCACAAAGAACAGGTCAACGCCCACCCACCCGTTCGCGATCACGGGAAAACGCGTGTACAGGTTGCCGGGGTAGTGGATCTCTGTCAGCGTGGCAATGTGGTGCGCAACGACGAGCAGCACGGCGATCGCCCGCAACCCGTCCAGAAAGGGAATGCGGCGCTCCTGGGGGTGGCGCAGCTCCTGAAAGGCTCCGCCAAACAGCCCGCCCACCCGTTTGCCCAGGCGAACCCCTGCCCGAGCAGGGGGCGTGCCGGGCAGAGTGACCTGTGTGCTCATAGGTGTTGCGTCCTGGCGGATGTGGCTGTGATGGAGGCGGCGAAGCGACGACAGTATAGCGTGGGATTGAGCCAGACACGCTAGGTCGCTCAAGCCTTTCATGGGTTAGGTCCACGCACCATGCCCCACAT
>CAXTRU010000179.1:0-3858 GCA_964246665.1 uncultured Acidobacteriaceae bacterium | reverse complement strand
CCCTACGCCGAACGATGGCCCGCAATCTCGGGCGAACGCCTACTCCGCCATTGCGACCGGCAGTCCATCGCCGTACACTTTGAGGGGATAGACTTCTGAAACTGTCCGGCGGCGGCACACCTTTCCTCTATGCTCCGACTCACCAAAAAAGCGGACTACGGCCTGATGGCCCTAAAGTACTTGGCCGAGCACGCCACCGAGGGTGCCCAGTCCGCGAAGGATGTTGCCGAGGCGTACCACATCCCGCCGCAACTGTTGGCCAAGATCCTGCAAACGCTGACGCGCGCCGGCATTTTGATCTCCACCGCCGGCACGAACGGCGGCTACGCGCTGGCGCGGCCTGGAAGCGAGATTTCCGCCTTTGAGGTGATCCGCGCCATTGACGGTCCGCTCTTTATCACCAGCTGCATCACCATCCACGGCACCTGTGATCTGCATGGCACCTGCACCATCAAGGAGCCGCTGCGCAAGGTGAACGACTCCATCAAGGACCTGCTCAGCGGCATTCGCATTGCCGATCTGGTGGAGTCTGCGACTGAAGCCCAGACCGGCACGCCCGTTGCCGGTGGCCTGGTCACCATCGCGGTATAAGCGACCCTTCAGCTTTGCCTCGCACTGCAGCAAACCGGCGTTTTGCGGTGCACCATCGATCGCCCTGAAACTGGCTGAATCCAAAAACCGAGTGCTATAGTCCGAGATAGAGAGTTTCGTCTAACCGGGGCGAATCCGCGTCCGCCGGCGACCGCCCGACCGGCCCGACGCCGCCCCACAAAGCACACACGAGGAGCACACACCCATGGCTGAAACGCTGGGAATGAACGTCACACATACCGATAAGCCGTTGCCCGAGGGCGTCAAGCTGCCCATCTATATGGACAACCATGCCACCACGCCGCTCGATCCGCGCGTACTCGAGGCCATGATGCCCTACCTGACCGGCATCTTCGGCAACGCGGCCAGCCGCAATCACAGCTTCGGCTGGGAAGCCGAGCAGGCCGTCGAGAAGGCACGCGAGCAGATTGCCAAGCTCATCGGCGCCACCGCCAAGGAGATCATCTTCACCTCCGGCGCCACCGAGTCCAACAACCTCGCCATCAAGGGCATCGCGGAGATGTATCGCGAGCGCGGCAACCACATCATCACCGAGGTCACCGAGCACAAGGCTGTGCTGGACACCTGCAAGAAGCTCGAAAAGCAGGGTTTCCGCATCACCTACCTGCCCGTGAAGGGCGACGGCCTCGTGGATCTCGAAGAGCTCGAGCGCGCCATGGACGACCAGACCATTCTGGTCTCCATCATGTACGCCAACAACGAGATCGGCGTCGTCCAACCCGTGAAGGAGATCGGTGAGCTCTGCCACAAGAAAGGCGTCATCTTCCACACGGACGCCGTTCAGGCAGTGGGCAAAATACCAGTCAACGTGCAGACCGACAATATCGATCTGCTCTCGTTCAGCGGTCACAAGGTGTACGGTCCCAAGGGCGTGGGCGCGCTGTACGTCCGTCGCCGCAACCCCCGTGTGCAGCTTTCCGAGCAGCAGAACGGCGGCGGGCACGAGCGCGGTATGCGTTCCGGCACGCTGAACGTCCCCGGTATTGTCGGCCTGGGCAAGGCCTGCGAGATCGCGGGCGACGAGATGGAAGCCGAAGCGGCGCGTGAGCGTGAACTGCGCGACTATCTTCGCACCAAGCTTGAAACCGCCCTCGACTACACGCAGGTCAACGGCAACATGGATCACCATCTGCCGGGCAACCTGAACATGAGCTTTGTGTACGTCGAAGGCGAATCCTTGCTGATGGGCATCAACGACATAGCGGTCAGCTCGGGTTCCGCCTGCACCTCGGCCACGCTGGAGCCCAGCTATGTGCTCAAGTCGCTCGGCCTGGGCGACGACATCGCACACAGCTCGATCCGCTTCGGTCTTGGCCGCTTCAACACCAAAGCCGAGGTGGACTACGTCGCCGACAAACTCATCGACGTCGTCAGCAAGCTGCGCGAACTCAGCCCGCTGTACGAAATGGTCAAAGAAGGCATCGACCTGACCAAGATCGAATGGGCCGCGCACTAAGACACAGCAACGTAACATCACCGGGAGGGGCGCAGCTTCGGCTACGCCCCTTTTCCTTTGTGCCGCCTCATCCGCGTCTGTCCTTTGTAAGGATTGCGTCATTTCCTGGTGAGGCAGGTGGTTTCCTCACCAGGCAAGGCATCCCACGATGTGTTCCTGTTCGCGATGGAAATATCGTGAGCGCCCCATCGACGCCCTACCACGCGCCCTATGAAAGGCACGAATGTTCTTCCGCTCTGAAAAGCTCCTTATCCCGCTCGAAAAGCCAGCAAGTCCCGATCCAAACGGCGCCGCCGCCATCCAGGAGCTATTGGGCGGCAAGTTCGGCGAGATGTCCACGTTGAACAACTACCTGCACCAGTCGTTCGGCTTCAAAGAGAAGAAGAAGCTGAAGCCCTTCTACGACCTCATCGCGAGCATCACGGCGGAAGAACTCGGCCATGTGGAGCTGATCACCACGGCGATCAACCTCATGCTGGAAGACAGCGTTCCGGAAGGTGCGCCGACCGACGCGCCGCTGGAAGCCGCCAAGAACCTGCGCAACACGCACCACACCATCGTGGGCGGTGGCGGACACCAGGTCATGGACTCCATGGGCCATTTCTGGAGCGGTGAGCATGTCTTCTCGAGCGGCAATCTCGTGTCCGACCTCCTGCACAACTTCTTTTTGGAGACCGGCGCGCGCATGCACAAGCATCGCTGCTACCAGATGACGACCAACGCTGCCGCCCGCAACGTGATCGGCTACCTGATGGTGCGCGGCGGCGTGCACCAGGCAGCGTACGCCATGGCGCTGCGCAAGATCACCGGTGTAGAAGTCACCAAAATGCTGCCCACGCCAAACATCGACGATGCGTTGATCCCGGAAGCGCGCAAGTGGCAGGCCATCGGCAGCCATCGCAAGCTCTACACCTTCTCCGATACCGACTACGGCGATGTGGCCGGCGTCTGGTCCGGTCCCGCAGACTGGGCCGATGGCGAGCCATTGGAAGTCATTCAGGGAGCCCCTGAGTATGCCGCAGAGGGTCCAGTCATTGGTGAGTGCCGCTCGCTGTTCTCTCCGGATTACGCCCCGGAAGAGATCTACGAGATCGCCGCAAAGCTGATGCAAAAGGGTGGCATCTCTCCGCTACAGCCCGGTGACGGAAAGCATTCCCGGTTCCAGGGCAGCAGCGCAGGGAGCCCCGGTGCCAGCGCTCAACCCAAGGTTACGATCACGCCCAACACTCCGAACAACTGAGAAGGAACAAGCGGCGGTGGACTGGGCCTGCCTTTCGGCACCAGCCCGCGCCGCTTGCTTCAGAGACCATCATCGAAAAGCGCAGCTTTGGCTGCGCTTTTCTTGCACCTCGAAGGGAGTCCGCAGAGTAGCTGCTATGTTCGAGCGCTGCACCGAAGAGTACGCCACACACTCTTCTTGGCACGATGCGGGCCGGCGAGTTCGGCCCACCGTCCATGGACGCTGAGTTCCTTTGCGCTCTGTTCGTGAAGATAAGCAAAGGATGAGGCATTTTGCCGCCAAAGAACGCGGCAGAACAGATCCGCCAATCTCGAAGTAAAGACGAACGGATTGCACGAGGCCCGTCCCCCTCGCCCAAACCCTCCCCCTTGCAGTTGCGCGAGAGAGACATTATGCCTCGGGCCAAGCGGCCATTGCAGTTCGCGCCAACTCCACCACGGCACTCCTCCCAGCGCCGTCTCGTGTCAAGGTCGACATGCCCTGCCTCACGTCCATGGTCATCGCTGCAAGAGCCTGCGGGTTTGCTGTGCTGGGGAGTTGCCCCTCACGG
>CAXTRU010000178.1:0-7691 GCA_964246665.1 uncultured Acidobacteriaceae bacterium | reverse complement strand
GTCAAGAAACAGCACGCGGTGCCCCGGACACTCCTGCCCCGCATGCTCCACCAGCAACTGCGGCAAGCCTTCCCCAAACTTCGCCAGAAAGTGCACGCCCGCAATCAACCGCTCCTGAAGATGTTCTTCTGGAAACAGATTCAGCATCAACGTCGTTGCCTGTTTGCGCAGCGCCCCGGTCCGTTCTGCTTCAAAGCGCGCCGCCATGCGCCGTAGACGGTTCATCTGGTAGCGCATTTTGCTCGCGCCATGTACGCCAATAACGCACTCAGCTCGCTATCAAGCGCATTCCCCGCCGCGGCCAGCTTGCGCTTGCCTTCAATGGGCATCGCCCGCGCACCCAGCCGCACGGTCATCTCGTCCGCGGTCTTCGTCTCCAGCACCTGCAGAAACTGCACCCCATGCCGCGCCATCACCTCGGCTACAGCAGGCTCCACCAGCGTCGCGGAAAGCCGCGGCAACACCGCCGTCACGCGCCCAAGCACGCGCTCATACACCGCAGCCGACTGCGCAAAATACGCAATCTCCGCCGGCCCACCAATGTAAGCAGCGGTCGGCAGGATGGCATCCTGCATCACCGGGCGCAGCAGCGCGTTCGGACTCAGCCGCTCGGGCTCAGCATCAAGAATCGCCAACAGCTCCGAAGACGAATACGCCTTCGCTCCAGCCTTCCAGCCGCCATCCGCTGTCCTGCGCAAGGCCTTCCGTTCCGGCACACCGCCGGGCCCTTCGGAGATCAAAAACAGCAAACTCATTCCAGGCGCGACCTTCACCTGCGCATGGTAGCCAGCCCGCTCCAACTCTTCCGAGCGCGCAAGCAATGCGGCCTCCAACTCGTCCGCACGCTCAATGGCCGCCCGCAGCACATCCGCGCCCAGCGCATGGAACGCACGCTCCGCGGCGTCCATCACAACCAAACCCTGGTCGGCGAACACACGCGACAAGAGCCGCCCCATGGCGTTGGCCAACGTGGCTTGGTAGCCGTCATGGTCGGTGTACGCATCGCGCAGCCAATCGCACACCGGCGCAAATTGCAGCAGCTCTTCGGCCCACGCCAGCGCCGGCTCGCTCTTGTCGCCAACCCGCAGCGCACCCACCGGGGCCGCATCGCCCGGCGCCCCCAAACCGAGGTGTGTTTGTTCGACGACCTGCTTTCCAACAAGGTGAACCTGGTCCACCTCGGGCAGGTCATGATCCTCGGTTGCCAGCCAGAACACCGGCACATGCTCCCGCCCACTCACCCGGGTCGCGTCCTGCGCCTTGCGGATCGCCGTAGCCGCCTTTAGCAACGTCAACAACGGCCCGCCAAACAGCCCCACCTGCTGCCCCGTCACCACCGCGGCCGCACCCGCACGCAGCCGTTCGATATTGGCGAACGCCGCAGGTCCCGCAGCGAACGTCGTCGCCTGCGCCCGAAGCGCATCGGCCAGCTGTTCACGGTGTTCCGCAGCAAACGCGGGCGCAGCGTGGGCCCACTCCATCCGGAACGGATCGGCGGGATACCACCGCCGTAGCCGCTCCAGCGTGGACCGGTCCGCGGCTTCGGCGTAGTCACGAAACAGCGCGGTCGTCCCCGGCAGCGACGAGATGGGATAACACTCCGCCTGCATACGCCTCCAACACCTACCGACCCAGGATCAAGCTAACGTCCGTTGGATGCGTCCGCCCCGGCCCCGTTGCAGAAACGCCGCAAACATCTGGGCGTCGTGTACTGTGAAAGGGCATGGCGACCGCAAAGCAACCCTCTCAGCCTAAGGCCAAGAAGCGCGCCCCCGCATCCACCACCGACGAACAGGCCCCGCCCAGCGCCAAGCCCCTCAAAAAGTCGTCTAAACGGCTGACGGGCAAGGCCGAGGTCCTCGACTCCAAAGAGGTGTACCGCGGCAAAGTCTTCTGGGTCACCCATGACACCGTCCGCGAGCCAGGGGGCGTGAACGCCACCCGCGACGTTGTCCGCCATAACGGCTCCGTGGTCGTCCTCGCGGTCGACACCCGCACCAACCCCGCCGACCCCGGCATCCTGCTCATCCGTCAATATCGCCACGCGGCGGACAAATTCCTCCTGGAATTGCCCGCAGGCCGCATCGAGCCCGGCGAGAAGCTCATCCCCGCGGCGAAGCGCGAACTCGCCGAAGAGACAGGCTACACCGCCAAGCGCTGGTCCAAACACATCACCTACTGGGCTTCGCCGGGCTTCGTCGCGGAAGCGATGAACATCCTGTTCGCCGAAGACCTCACCCTGGGCGAAGCGACGCCTGAAGAAGACGAGAAGATCGAAATCCTGATGACCCCACTTTCCGAGGTCATGCGCCTGATTCACGACGGCAAGATTGAAGACGGGAAGACGCTGATTGGCGTTCTGCTCTACCAAAGCCTGCGGCAGCAAGGCCCATCAGAAACACAAAACTGACTTCGACGCTGTCGCATTTATCCCTGCGTTCGACCTCATCGTGGACCGCGTCTTACCCTGCCATGGACAACATCACCATCGCCCGTCTTCTCGATGAGACGGCCGCCCTGCTCGAAATCGATAACGCCGACCCCTTTCGCGTGCGCTCCTACCGCCGCGCTGCAGAGGCTGTCGAGCAACAGACCACACAGCTCGAAACGCTTACCCGCCCGGACGCCGATCCCAAAGCGCTGCTGTCCATCGGCGGCATCGGCAAGGGCATGGCCGCCAATATTCGCGACCTCGTCACCACCGGCACCATGCCGCTGCGCGACGAACTGCTGACCCGCTACAAGCCCACCATGCTCACCCTGCTGCGGCTGCCCGGCATGGGCCCAAAGACCGTGGCGCTGCTCTACTCGGCCCTGGGCGTTGCCGACATCGACGCGCTCGAAGAGGCTGCCAAGCGTGGGGATCTGCTCACGCTGCCGCGCATGGGCCAGAAGTTCACCGACAAGCTCCTCAAGGGCATCGAAGACTACCGCAAGAACACGTCACGCTTCCGCATCGACGTAGCACGCGGCCACGCCGAACGCATCAGCGAGCTCATCCGCGAGTTCCCGGGCATCGACACCATCACTCCCGCCGGCTCGCTGCGCCGTGGCCGTGAATCGGTCGGCGACCTCGACCTCCTTGTCACCGGTCCAGCCTGCGAGCCTGAGGTCGTCGCCGCGGCCGTGGAGCACGTCGCTGCATTGCCGCTGATCGACAAGCTGCTCGCCAAGGGGCAGAACAAGGTCAGCTTCACGCTGCGCAACAACCTGCAGGTCGACGTGCGCCTGCTGCCGCGTGCCAGCTATGGTGCCGCGCTGCAATACTTCACCGGCTCCAAGCACCACAACGTCACGCTGCGGCAGCGCGCCATCCGCCGTGGCTACACGCTCAGCGAGTACGCCCTGCTGCGCCTCGAGGACAATCACGTCGTCGCCGCCGCCACCGAGCAGGAAATCTACAACGCACTCGACCTCGACTACATCCCGCCAGAACTTCGCGAGAACTGCGGCGAAATCGAAGCCGCAGCCAATCACACCCTGCCCCACCTCATCGTGCGCAGCGACATCCGCGGCGACGTACACATGCACACCTTTGAGTCGGACGGCACCAACTCCATCCGCGAGATGGCCGAGGCCGCCATCGCGCGCGGCCTGGAATACATCGCCATCACAGACCACAGCAAGCTGCTGACCATGACCAATGGCATGGACGAGACGCGTGCACTGGCCCACGCCGCGCGCATCCGCGCTGTATCAGCTGAGCTCCAGGCGGACATCGCCGAAGTCAACCACGCCCTCGCCACTGACCGCGACCTCAGCACCCACGACCGCCTCGCCTCGCTCTTCCGGATCGCCACCCAGCGCCGCGACGCGCAAAGCGTGCTCGCCAACACCCTAATTCACGACTACGCAGACATCCACGACCACGCCAACACCCAAGTTCACAACCACGCCAACACCCAAATCCGCGATCACGCAGGCACCCAACTTCACAACCACGCCGACCTTCACATTCACGACCACGCGGACCTCCAGAGCCACAACGACGCGGACATCCGCCACGGTGTAGCCGCAGGCTTTAACCCGCGGATCAGCGACCCGCACGAACAGGGCTTTAGCCCTGGCCTCCCCCAAACCTTCCGCATCCTCGCCGGTGTCGAATGCGACATCCTCCTCGACGGCCAAATGGACCTCCACAACGATGCCCTCGCGCAACTCGACATCGTCATCGCCAGCGTGCACTCCGGCTTCAATCAAACCTCCGAAGAGGTCACGGCCCGCGTCCTGCGCGCCTGCGAGAACCCCTACGTGCAGATCCTCGGCCACCCCACCGGCCGCAAGGTGCTCAAACGCGATCCCTACAAGATCGACCTGGAACAAGTCCTTCCGGTCGCGGCCAAACTTGGGATTGCGGTGGAACACAACGCCGCCCCCGCCCGCGCCGATCTATCCGACCTGAACCTGAAGCGCGCCAAGGAGCTGGGCTGCCGCATCACGGTGAACACCGACGCCCATGCCATCGAGGAGCTCGACCTGATCGATCACGGCATCGTGCAGCTACGCCGTGCCTGGCTTACGCCGAGCGACCTGCTGAACTGTCTACCGCTGGAGAGCTTTCTTTCCGCCTTACGTCGACGCCCCTAGGCACATTACCAAAAGCAGTCTGTTGCAACACGGCGTCCTCGGGCTATGCTAAGCCCAACATGGCTCCGCTCCAGCTCGCCCCAGCCCGCCAAACCAACAGCGCACCCGCCATCGTCATTTCGTTGCTGGTGCTTTCCGCCGTGGCAGCGGCTGTTTTCTATTTCAATCCGCACAAAGTCGCCGAGCTGCGCGTCACCACAACCGACACCTATGCCCCGCACACCACGTTCAACAGCCTCGACACGCCGTCACCCAACGGCATGCACGTGCTCAGTGCGCCCACCACCACAACCGAGGACAATCTGTACGTCATCGCCCACGTCACCATGACGGACAAGCTGCGCCTGCCGCTGTTTGTCGACGGCGCCACCGCGCGCGTCACCATGGCGGACGGTACGCAGCTTGAATCCAACCTGCTTTCGAGCACGGACCTGAAGCGCCTTGAGGTCATCTTCCCCGACATCACGCAGCACGCGATGGATCCCATCTTTGACGGTGACGAAATCGCACCCGGCCAAACGCGCACCGGCACAGTCGTCCTTCCGTTCCCTACCCAAACAGCGGAAGCGTGGCACAAGAAAAAGGCCGCCACGCTGACCATCAACCTGCGCAACCAAGACGCCCAGACAACCGATCTGCCCTAAAAGTCAGCCTCAGCCGGCACATCACGCGGCGCAAGAAAAGGCGGCCCCGGCAGGCCGCCCTTCATGGTTTTCGACACGTTATGGCAGCGCAACAGGCGAAGGCGCGTTCTTCGGCGTGCTCAGGTAACCCTGCACCTGGTTCTTACTGATGTTATTCACCACAATCTCAAACAGCATCGGCTGCTTGCCTGAGTAGAACTGCACAGGCTCATCAAGGTTCTTGTCCTTCTTCTCGATGTTCTTATCGTCCGCGCTCACATACATCGTGTACTTGGAGCGTTTCGTATCGGTCTTTTTCAGTGACAGCTTTACCGTGCCGACAACCTGCCCGTTGCCGCCCTTCTGCAACGTGAATTCGTAGTAGCTCCGCTCGCCGCGGCGCCGCAGCTCTTCCAGCTCGTCATGGTTGGTCGCAATCAAGCCGCTCATCACGCCCTGGTCGCCCACCACGCGCGTCAGCTGGCTCTTGGTGGTTGCCAGGTCGGCCTGCGTGGAAGCCACGTCACTCTTCACGCCGCCCACATCGGTCTTCACGCCGGCTACATCGGTCTGCACAGCGCCAATCTGCTGCTGCACTTCCTTCTGGTTGGCCACGGCCTGCTTTTGCAGATTGCGGGTCGTCAACGCAACGTTCTTTTCCGCTGCGGCCAGCTGGGCGCTCCGCTCTTCCAATTGCTTCTGCGTCAAACCAACGGTCTGCCCCAGAGCCTCGCCCTGTGCCCGCAGACGCTCGTTGGTGTCCTCAATCTTGTCAGAGAGTTTGGCGTTGTCGGCCGTCGCCGCGCTCAGCTTGCCTTCGGTCAGCGCCAGGTGATTCTGCAGATACAGTGACCAGCCCAACGCCCCCAGGGCCGCCAGCAGCGCCAAAACCGTCAAACCAACTAGCCAGTTCGGAGCCCGGTGCTCGACGACGACCTCATCGTTTCTTGAAACCATACACTCTCCTTTGTTCAGGTCCGCTCATCCGCCATGTGCTCCACCGCGGTGAACAAGGTTTGTTTCCGATGGACGGGCTGCCGGGCGTGTTATTACCCGAGCAGGACCGCGCATCACAAACTACACTCAGATGCTGAGGGCCTCACGTTTGTTGTCTCCCCCGGATGTGACCATCATCGGTGCCGGCGTCATCGGCTTAAGTCTCGCCCTTGAGTTGCACGCCCGGGGCGCCCGAGTCACGCTGCTGGAACGGGGCGCCGCGGCAACCCAGGCGTCTTGGGCCGCGGCAGGCATGCTGGCCGCGCAGGACCCACACAACCCACCGCAGCTCAGGCCTTTGGCCCAACTCAGTGCAGCGCTTTACCCCGCCTTTCTCGATCACCTGCAAGAGCTCTCCGGTCTCGCTGTTCCCTTTCAAACACAGCGCACGCGGCAATCGCTGCCGGACGGAAGTCTGCATGACCTTTACGAGCGCTCCATTGACCCGAGGCAGCTCGCGGTCGCCCTGCTAACCGCCGTGCAGCGTGCGCGTATTCCGCTTCTGCAAAACGCAAGGACGCCAGAGTTGCAAACCGCCGAGGCACGGACGCGGCCATCCGCTGTTGTGGTGCATGCCACGGGTGCCTGGGCCGGCGAAGCGGGTGTGTCTCCGCGCAAAGGGCAGATGTTGCGCGTGCAGTTGCCGCCGGCATGTAGCCTGCGCGAGGTGTACCGCAGCGAGTGCGTCTACGTCGTTCCGCGCACCCAGGGGCCGCAGGCGGGCACAGCGCTGATTGGCGCAACCGTGGAGGATGCCGGCTTCAACACGGAGGTCTGCCCGGACGATCTTGCCGGCTTGCGCCAGGTTGCCGCGGACCTGATTCCGCACCACCCCGAACTCGCCGATCCAAGGCAGACGCCCATCGTCGAAGCATGGGCCGGTTTGCGGCCGGCAACCCCGGATGACCTTCCCTTGCTCGGGGCTGTGCCGCACGACGCAGGCGATGCGTCACCTCGCCACTTCATCGCTGCGGGTCACTTCCGCAACGGCATTCTGCTTGCGCCGGCCACGGCAGCGCTGATAGCCGACCTCATCGATGGCCGCACCCCGCCGGTCGACCTGGCTGCGTTCTCGCCCGCCCGCTTTAACCCAACCGCCGCCCTGACACCCTAGAACCGGACACGCACAACGATATTCGGCCACTTTCCCGTGACAACCGTTTTGCGCTTTCCCCATAATCAAGGGCGAAATCGCGGCTGCTCCCCCCCCTGCCGCGCGGAGAAGATCATCCATGGCAACCGCCACAGCCGCCGCACCCAAAGGTCTCCAGGACGTCGTTGCGAACGAGTCCTCCATCTGTTTCATCGATGGCGCCCAAGGCATCCTCTCCTATCGCGGCATCGATATTCACGAGCTCGCCGGGCGATCGAGCTTTGAAGAGACGACCTACCTGCTGTGGAACGGCAAGTTGCCCACTGCCGCCGAGCTTTCCGTGTTTACGCAACAGCTCGCTTCCGCGCGCACGCTGCCGCCGGCCGTAATCG